>CAYNGM010000016.1:0-13762 GCA_964396565.1 uncultured Anaerolineaceae bacterium
ACTGCGCTCGCGAGCTGGATCAGCGCCGTCCACGAACTGCGCTCGCGAGCTGGATCAGCGCCGTCCACGAACTGCGCTCGCGAGCTGGATAGGCGGCACCGCTCGATCCGTCCAGCCGACCGCCATCAGCGTGACTTGCCACCGCCGAAGAGCGTCCCGAAGACACCGCGGATGATGTCCTGGCCCAGACGCGAGGAAACGACCTTGCCACCGGTCCGGATGGCGGAATCGATGCTCCTCTGACGCGCCTTGGCCTCCGCCGCGGCGGCCTTCTCCTCCGCCCGCCGCTGACGCTCGGCCTCGCGCTCGGCACGCTTCTGCTCCGCCTCGATCTCCTTCTGCTGGCGGGCGATCTCGCGCTCGACCTGTGCCGGCGTCATCGAGTTCATGCCGGCGGCGGTCGTGGGATCCACGCCGGCCCGTATCGCCGCATCCTGCACGGCCGCGATCGACGCCTGTCGAGCGGCCGCGATCCTGGCCGTGATCCGCTCGTGGGCACTGTCACGATCTACCGTCGTGCCGTACTTGGCAAACAGCGGACTCATCGCGATGTGTCCCCGGAACACGACCTCCTCCACGGGCGACATCAGCGAATCGGGTGCGAACAGTCGAGTCGCCGCCAGCGGCGTAGGGATGCCCTTGGGCGACAGGCCGGTGACCAGCGCTTCTCCTGTGCCGAGCGAGGTGATCGTCTTCTCTACGTCGTAGAACTCGGTCACCGGGAACGTCCGGGCGGTCTTGCGCAGTGCGTCGGCATCCTCCGGTGTGAACGCGCGGAGCGCGTGCTGGACACGATTGCCTAATTGGGCGAGGACGGATGATGGGACGTCGGTCGGTGCCTGGGTCACGAAGTACACACCGACGCCCTTGGACCGGATGAGGCGCGCTGTCCGCTCGACCTGCTCCATGAGCGCGTCGGAGGCATCGTCGAAGAGCAGGTGGGCCTCGTCGAAGAAGAAGCACAGCTTGGGCTTTGGCAGATCTCCGGCCTCGGGCAGGCCCTCGTACAGCTGGGCGAGCAGCCAGAGCATGAACGTGGAGAACAGCCGCGGCTTGTCCATCACGTCGGACAGCTCGAGGATGCTGACGATCCCGGCGCCGGACGGATCCGTCCTCATCAGGTCGTCGACGTCGAATTCGGGCTCACCGAAGAAGATGTCGGCACCCTCCTGCTCGAGCACGACCATGGCCCGGAGGAGAACCCCGACCGACGCCGCGGACATACCGCCGTAGTCGGCCAGGATCGGCTTGCCCTCATCCGAGGCCAGGAACTTCAGGGTGGTCGCGAGGTCCTTGAGATCGAGCAGCGGCAGGTCGTTGTCGTCGCAATACTTGAAGACGAGGGCGAGGATGCTCGTCTGCGTCTCGTTGAGGTCGAGGACCTTGCCGAGCAGCAGCGGCCCGAACGAGTGGACCGTGGCACGAACCTGGGCGCCGAGCTTGCCGGTGAGCGAAAGGAACTCGACCGGATGTCCCGTTGGCGTGAACGTGGCGGCCATCGAGTCGAGCCGCTCCTGGAGACGCGGGCTCATCGTGCCGGGGGCGGCCATCCCCGTCAGGTCGCCCTTGATGTCGGCCACGAAGACCGGCACGCCGGCCGCCGAGAGCTGTCCGGCAAGCAATTGCAGGGTGCGCGTCTTGCCTGTGCCCGTGGCGCCGGCGATCAGCCCGTGACGGTTCATCATCGACAGCGGGATGGCCACCCGCGTGTCGTTGAACAGCTCCCCGTCGTGCATGGCACTGCCGATGGCGAGGGTAGGCTCCGCGAACGTGTAGCCGCTGGTGATCGCGTCCCGGAACGCCTGGTCCATCGCTGCCTCCGACCGAGTTGCACTTCGCCCGACCGTGCCATCCGGGCCGGGCGGCAAGGGTATCATCGGGGCCGTCCACAACCACGGACGCCAGCTGCCCAGGGAGGAGACGCAGTGAAGATCAGCGAAGTCGAGGGCATCGGCCCGGTCTATTCCGAGAAGCTCGGTGCCGCCGGTGTGCAGACCACCGACGACCTGCTCGAGCAGGGCGCGAAGCCGGCCGGCCGGGCATCACTCGAGGAATCGACCGGGATCGCCCACAGCCTGATCCTGGAATGGGTCAATCACGTGGACCTGATGCGGATCAAGGGTGTCGGCTCAGAGTACTCGGACCTGCTGGAAGCGGCCGGAGTAGACTCGCCAGCCGAGCTCGCCCGGCGTAATGCCGCCAACCTCGCCACCACCGTCCAGGAAGTCGTCGCGGCCAGGCCGGGCATCGTCCGGCGCGTCCCGACCGAGTCGGAGCTCCAGGGCTGGATCGACCAGTCAAAGGACCTGCCCAAGGTCGTCGAGCACTAGATCGAGGCGGTCCGGGGCTCCTCGAGGGGAGCCCCGATCACCGGTCACCAGGGAGGAGCGCCCGTGGGTGGATTCAAGGAGTTCCTGACCAAGTCGAACGCCCTGGCGCTGGCTATCGGCGTCATCATCGGCGCCTCGCTTGGAGCCGTCGTCAACTCGCTGGTCAACGACATCATCATGCCGCCCATCGGCTGGGCCCTGGGCGGCGTGGACTTCGCCTCGATCAAGACCGTCCTGGGCACGACCACCGCCGCAGACGGGACCGTCACGGAGGTAGCCATCGGCTGGGGCCTCTTCATCAACGCGGTCATCGTGTTCGTGATCGTGGCCCTGGTCGTGTACCTCATCAGCAAGGCCTTCATCAAGGAGGCACCGCCGGCCGGCCCCACCGCCGAGGAGACGTTGCTGACCGAGATCCGTGACGAGCTGCGGGCGCGGAACGCCTGAGCGTCGTCTCGCGACGCGATCGATGTCGAAGCGGCCCGCCGGCGACGGCGGGCCGATCGATTCAGCCGACCAAGGGGGCGAAGGCGCCTTCTGCGACGCCCGCATGTCGCTCGTGTGCGTCTGATGCCGCAACGAGCGGTCCGATGTGCATCGAACGCACGCAACAGACTCGGTGGTCCAGTGCATGACCGGTTCGGTGCATCGGACGCGTCATGTTCAACGTCCCGCGGGAGGCCGAGGCCAATGCTGTGCATCGGACGCGTCGTCGCCGACCGGAAGTCGCGCGCCTGACCCGTCGACACCTCCGATGCGTGCGTCGAGTGCACGCACTGGATCGATCAGTCGCGTCCGGTGGAGCGCGACGTTCGTCAACACGCAGGAAGAAGGCCGATCACGCGTCCCGTGGGCCTGGGTAGGAGCCGAGCACGCGCCAGGACGTCGTCACCGGCCCCAGCTCAGAGAGCGCGGAGGCCGTGCCCGGATCCGCGGTGTCCGCATCGATGTCCACCCAGAAGACGTACTCCCAGGCGCGCTCACGACTCGGTCGTGACTCCAGCTTGTGCATGTTGAGGCCATGGTCTGCGAAGACCCGGAGCACGGCGAGCAGCGTGCCAGGCTCGTTTCGCACGGCGACGACGAGCGTCGTCCGATGGGCGCCGCCGGCACCGAGCATCGTCGGCGGGGTCGCGTCCGGGCGGGTCAGCACGACGAACCGCGTGCGATTCCCGGGCAGATCCCCGATCTCGTCGGCGAGGACTTCGAGACCGAACAGCGAGGCCGCCCGAGGTGACAGCACGGCAGCCGCGCCGCGCTCCCCGGAGTCGGCGATCGCCTTGCCCGCACCCGCCGTGTTGTACGTGCTGAGCAGCTGCCACGGTCGAGCGCGCAGGAATGCCTCAGCCTGACCGAGCGCCTGGATGTGCGAATAGACGCGCTCGATGTCCTCAAGTCGCTGGCCGGGCAGCGCGGCCAGGCAAAGACGGACCGGTACCACGACCTCGCCGCGGATGACGAGGTCGTATTCGAGGAGGAGGTCGTAGTTCTCGCGGACAGTGCCGTGGATGACGTTCTCGATGGGCACGACGCCCGCCGCTGCGTCGCCGGCCGTCACAGCGTCGAACACGGCGCGGAAGCTCGCAAGCGGCGCGCGCGCAATGTCCCCGAACGCGACGAGCACGGCGTCCTCGGCGAACGCACCGGGCTCCCCGGCATAGGCGATGAGGTCACTGGGCATCGCGCGAGAGTCTACCGGCCCGAAGCTCGAGTGCCCAAGCGACACAGCCTCGTCATCGATCCACAGACCGTACCACAGTTATGGTATGGTCCCTACCATGAAGACCACTATCGACAAGGCAGGGCGCTTGGTTATCCCGCGCCCGCTCCGCGACCGGATCGGACTGGCCGGTGGCGGTGAGGTCGAGATCGAGCTCGACGGGGCAGCGATCCGCATCGAAGCGGTCGGTGGCACCGAGTTGCGCGAAGTCGACGGGCTTCTGCTGATCCCCGCTTCCGGGACGCCGCTGGCGGCTGACGCCGTGCGTGAGTTGCTCGACGCCGATCGCCATGGCCGCTGATCGCACCGAGGGACTGCTGCTCGACACGAGCGCGGCCGTCGCCCTCGTGGTCGAGGACCACGAGGCGCATCGTTCGACACTCGAGGCCCTCCGTGGCCATCGCCTGGGCCTCGCGGGCCACGCCTGGTTCGAGACCTACTCGGTGCTGACCCGGCTCCCCGGCGGACGCCGCCGGTCGCCGGCCGACGTCGCAGCCGTGCTCGCCCACGACTTCCCGGCGTCGGTGTTCCTGACCGAGAGGACAGCTGCGGACCTCGGTCCAGAGCTCGCCCGCCTGGGTATCTCCGGCGGCGCGGTTTACGACGCGCTCGTAGGGGCGGCCGCCCGCCAACACGGGAGAACCCTCGTATCTGGCGACGCCCGGGCCCGAACCGTTTACGAGGCGCTCGGAGTCAACGTCATCTCGGTCGACTGAGCGAGCCGTGTGGGACTACTGGTTGAACCAGTCGACCGTATCGATCCCCTCGGCGTCCGTGTCGCGCTCGGCGCGCTGTTCGCGGGCTGCGCCGGCCGTCACCGGCGACTTGCGGTGCGCACGCTTGCCGGTCTCGGCGGCAGCCTCGGCGGCGCCCTGCCAGTGCTCCTCGCCGAGCATCGCGTTGAGTGCCACGAGATACGCCTCGATCGATGCCGCGATGACGTTGGGCCCACGCGCCTCGCCGTCGTACTCACCAAGGCCACGCTCACCCGCGACCAGCGGCGGGGCGATCCGAACCGTGACCACCCCGGTCGTATCGGTCCCTTCGCCCAGGGCATGGATGTCGAAGGCGAGCAGCCGCGGATGACCGTCGAGGACCTCGGCGAGCGCCTTGTCCACGGCGCGGTACAGCGCATCGATCGCGCCGTTGCCCTCCGCTGTCGCGCGCCAGTGGTGGTCGCCGGCCTCGACGATGACCGCCCCGCGACTGTGCGTGTTCGAGCCCGACGACACCGTCCAGCGGACGAGTCGCAGCGGAGCGGCATCGGGATGGTTCGCGTCGCCCATCGTGGTCACCTCGATTCTGGGACCGGGACGGCAGGTGGCGTCCCGGTCGGGAACGATCGTTCGTCGCGTCGGCGCAGTTCTGCGCCCGACTTCCAGATCGCGTACTCGAGCGAGTCAGCGAGAGCCGCCGCAGAGGCCGCGATGATGTTCGTGTCCGAGCCCATGGTGGACCACGTGCGGGCCCCATCCTGCGAGTCGATGATCACCCGGGTGCGCGCTGCCGTGGCCGACCCACCGTCGAGGATACGGACCTTGTAGTCCACGAGGTGGACGTCGTCGATGGCCGGGTAGAACGCCCGGAGCGCCTTGCGCAGCGCGGCATCGAGGGCGTTGACGGGGCCGTTCCCGTCGGCAGCCGTGTGCAGGGTCTCACCATCCACCTCGACCTTGACGGTCGCCTCGGCGAGAAGCTCCTGACCGTCGCGCTGCTCCACCAGGCAGGTGTAGTCGACGACCCGGAAGGGGGCGGCGTAATCGGCTGCGTGACGTCGGACGAGCAGCTCGAAGGACGCCTCGGCGCCCTCGAACGCGAGCCCGTCTGCCTCCAGCTGCTTGATCAGGCGGCTCAGCTCCCGGGCGTCGATCACGCCCTCGAGGTCGAGCCCGAGCTGGGTCGCCCTGATCGACGTGTTGGCCTTGCCCCCGAGCTCCGACACGACCAGGCGGCTGACGTTGCCGACCGACCCCGGATCGACGTGCTGGTAGCTCCGCTCGACCTTGGCGACGGCCGCGCCGTGGACGCCGCCCTTGTGGGCGAACGCGGACCGCCCGACGTACGGCTGGTAGTCGTTGGGCGTCACGTTGGCGATCTCGGCGACGCTGCGTGACAGGTCGGTCAGGTCCTCCAGGCGCCCGCCACCGGCCGGCACGAGCGCGAGGTCCGTCTTGAGCGCGAGGTTGGCCGTGATCGACACGATGTTGGCGTTGCCGGCCCGTTCCCCGTAGCCGTTGATCGTGCCCTGGACATGACGGATCCCGGCAGCCACCGCGGCCATCGAGTTGGCGACCGCAAGTTCGGCGTCGTTGTGGGCGTGGATGCCCCAGGTCACCGACGGCGCGTCGGGGTCTGCCTCGAGGGTCGTCCGGACGTCGGTGATGATCCTGGTCAGTTCGTCGCTGAGGGTCCCGCCGTTGGTGTCGCACAGGACGATGGTCCGGGCGCCCGCCTGGCGGGCTGCGCGCAGGACCGACAGGGCGTAGGCGCGATCGGCGCGGTAGCCATCGAAGAAGTGCTCGGCGTCGTAGACCGCCTCGCGTCCGTGCTCGGTGATGAACGCGATCGACTCGGCGACCATATCGAGGTTCTCGGCGCGCGTCGCCCCCAGGACCTCGGTGACGTGGAGCAGCCACGACTTGCCGAAGATGGTGACGACCGGGGTCTCGGCCGCGACCAGTTCGTGCAGGTTCGGGTCGTTGGCGGCCGTATTCGATCGATGGCGGGTCGAGCCGAACGCGGCAAGCCTGGCGGTCTGCCAGTGCATCGTCCGCGCGGCGGCGAAGAACTCGATGTCCTTGGGGTTGGAGCCCGGCCAGCCGCCCTCGATATAGGGCATGCCGTACTCGTCCAGCATCCGCGCGACGCGGATCTTGTCGGCGAGGGACAGGGTGATGTTCTCGCCCTGGGTGCCGTCACGCAGGGTCGTGTCGTAGATGATGACCGGCTGGTCGGCGGTCGTCATGACGCCGTCCCGGCTGTCGCAGGCCCCGTCGCAGTCGCGGCTGCCTCGGCGCCGGCTGCCTCGAGTCGCTCGATCACTGCAGTGGCGAAAGCGGTCGTCCCGACGACCACCAGGCCATCGTCAGGATCGTCGGGTGAGGCGAGGTCACCCGTCCGCCAGCCATCCTCGAGAGCCGCCGAAACGGCCGCCTCGATCGCTCGCGCGGCATCGTCGCGTCCAAGCGACATGCGCAGGAGCATGGCCGCCGACAGGATGGTCCCGATCGGGTTGGCCCGGTCCTGTCCCGCGATGTCGGGCGCCGATCCGTGGATGGGCTCGTACAGACCGAAGGTGCCATGCGCGGTGCGCCTCTCCCCTAGCGACGCCGAGGGACGCATCCCGAGACTCCCTGCCAGGACCGCGGCCTCGTCGGAGAGGATGTCCCCGAACAGGTTCTCCGTGACGATGACATCGAAGTCGGCCGGGCGGCGAACGAGCAGCATCGCGCACGAGTCGACCAGTTGGTGGGCGAGCGTCACGTCCGGGTTGGCGGACCCGACCTCGTCGGCGACCGTCCGCCACAGACGGGATGTCGCGAGAACGTTGGCCTTGTCCACGCTGGTGACATGGCCGCGGCGGGTCCGTGCCAGCTCGAAGGCCAGCTCCACGATGCGCCGGATCTCCGACTCGGAGTAGGGCATGGTGTCGAGAGCGCGACGCTCGGCCGGTTCGGCGGCGCCCGCTGCCTCCTCGCGTGCCCCGAAGTACACCCCCCCTGTCAGCTCGCGGACGATCAGCATGTCCACGCCGGCGAGCAGGTCCGCCCGGACCGGCGACGAAGCGGCGAGGGCCGGATGGACCGTGACCGGCCGCAGGTTGGCGTACAGCCCAAGGCCGCCACGCAACGCGAACAGGGCCTGCTCCGGTCGGACCGGCGCTGCAGGATCGGACCACTTGGGCCCTCCGACCGCACCGAGCAGGATGGCATCGGCCGCCCCGCATGTGACTACGTCCTCCGGTCGGATGGCGACCCCGTGCGTGTCGATGGCGATGCCGCCGGCAAGCACTTCGGTCCAGTCTACGGCGAAGCCGAACCGGAGTCCGGTCGTGTACATGACTCGTCGTGCCGCCTCGACTACCTCCGGCCCGACACCGTCACCGGGGATCGCGACGATCCGGTACACGGCGGGGTCAGGATCTGTCGCGGTCACCGCAAGATCGGGGTCGCTGGCTCCGCTCATCGGAGCCCCTCCTCCGTTCGCGGCGTGACGAAGGCCACCTCGACACCGTTGATCTCGGCGCCATGGAGCTTGTTCGTCGCGACGAGGTACGCCTCCAGGGATGCCTCGATGATGTTCGTGCTCAGACCGTGGCCAGACACGACCAGGGCTCCGGGGCCGACGTCGGACGAGCGCCGGCAGCGCACCAGGACCTGGCCCTGGGCGTCCTCACCGGCAGAGACGGCCTTGATCTCGTACTCGGTGAGCACGGGGTGCCAGCCGAGGACCGGCTGAAGGGCCTCGTCCACGGCGGTGAACAGCGCGTTGACCGGACCGTTGCCGGTCGACTCCATTGAGCGCTCCTCGCCGGCCACGCTCAGGATCACCGTGCCCGTCGCGCGACCCTCGTGGGATGACGTCTCGCTCCACCCCACCAGCTCGACGCTGGCCGGCACCTCCGACGAGCGTTGCTCGACGAGGGCGATCAGGTCGGCGTCCGTGACTTCCTTCTTGGCGTCGGCAAGCTCGATCGCCTGACGATAGATGACGTCGAGCGCCTCACCCTCGAGGTCATAGCCGAGCTCGCGCAGCTTGCCCTGCAGCCCGCGCCGGCCGGACAGCTTGCCTATCGTCAGCTGGGAGCCGGTCAACCCGACCGACTGGGGGGTCATGATCTCGTAGGTCAGCGGGTTCTTGATGACGCCGTCCTGATGGATCCCCGACTCGTGGGCGAACGCGTTGCCGCCGACGATCGCCTTGTTGGGCTGGACGGTGAACCCTGTCAGATAACTCACCAGCCGGCTGGCCGCGGTGATGTGCTCGGTCTGCACACCCGAGGCCAGCTCCGGGAACTGGGTCGGCCGGGTGCGCAGGGCCATCACGACCTCCTCGAGGGAGGCGTTGCCGGCGCGCTCGCCGAGACCGTTGATCGTGACCTCCACCTGGCGCGCGCCGGCCTGGACGGCGGCGAGGGTGTTGGCCGTGGCCAGACCCAGGTCGTTGTGGCAGTGGACGCTGACGGTCGCCCGATCGCCGACCAGATCCACGACGCGCCCCACGAGCGCCCCGAACTCGGCGGGGATGGCGTAGCCCACCGTGTCCGGGATATTGACTGTGGTCGCGCCGGCATCGACGACCGCCTCGTAGACCTTGAGCAGGTAGTCGATGTCGGTGCGCGAGGCGTCCTCGGCGCTGAACTCGATCTCCGCGTCACGACCCAGCTCAGCCCGACCATGACGAACCCAGCGGACGGCCTCTGCCAGGGCCTGGTCGCGATCGATCCGGAGCTTGTGCTTGAGGTGGATGTCGCTGGTGGCGATGAACACGTGCAGGTGCGGTCGATGGGCGACCTTGATCGCCTCGATGGCCCGCTGCGGATCGCCGTCACGACAGCGGGCGAGGGCCGCGACCGCGATGTCCTGGGGTGTCTCCTGGGCGATCCGCCGGACCGCCTCGAAGTCGCCGGGCGAGGCGGCCGGGAAGCCAGCCTCGATGACATCGACCTTCAGGCGCGCCAGTTGCCGTGCGACCTCCAGCTTCTCGGCGGCGGTGAGTCCCGCCCCCGGGGCCTGCTCACCGTCACGCAGCGTCGTGTCGAAGACGCGGACGGATCCCGCCGGGACGAACGGCCCCGACGGAACGGGTACGCCGCCGCTCACCGCGCGGCCCCTGGTGTCGTGGCAGCTGCCTGGGCCTGCCCGGCCTGGACTTCGACCGGGTCGAGGAACGGCATCTGGGCACGCAACCGTGCCCCGACCCGCTCGATCAGGTGATCGTGGTCCTGGGCACGCAGCCGTTCGAACTCGTGGCGTCCGGTCTCGTTCTCGGTGATCCAGCGCTCGGCGAACGTGCCGTCCTGGATGTCGGAGAGGACGCCACGCATCCGCTCGCGAACGGAATCGTCGATGAGCCGCGGCCCGCTGACGTAGTCGCCGTACTCCGCTGTGTCGCTGACGCTGAAGCGCATGAAGTTGAGGCCGCCGCGGTACATCAGGTCCACGATGAGCTTGAGTTCGTGCATCGTCTCGAAGTAGGCGAGCTCGGGCTGGTAGCCGGCCTCGACCAGCGTCTCGAATGCCATCTTGACCAGCGCCGCGGTCCCGCCGCACAGGACGGACTGCTCCCCGAACAGGTCGGTCTCGGTCTCCTCGGTGAAGGTCGTCTCGAGGACTCCGGCACGGGTGCAGCCCAGGGCACGAGCGTAGGCCAGGACGCGATCACGAGCGGTACCCGACTGGTCGCGCTCCACCGCGAACAGGGCCGGCACACCGCCACCCGCCTGGTAGACCGAGCGAACGAGGTGGCCCGGGCCCTTGGGCGCGACCATCCCGACATCCACGATGCCGGGGGGATCGATCCGACCGAACCGGATGTTGAAGCCGTGCGCGAACAGGAGCAGATGACCAGCGTGCAGGTGCGGTGCGATCTCGGCGTCGTAGACCGCCTTCTGGGCGGTGTCGGGGACGAGGATCATCACGACCTGGGCGGCCTTGACCGCCTCGGCGACGTCCATGACCCGCAGGCCCGCGTCCTCGACCAGCGCTCGACTCCGCGAGGACGGCGCAAGGCCGACGACCACATCGACGCCGCTCTCGGCGAGGTTCAGGGCGTGGGCATGGCCCTGGCTCCCATAGCCGATGATGGCGACCGTCTGGCCGGCCAGCGCCGACGGGTCGGCATCGGTGTCGTAGTACATCAGCGCGGTCATCGCTTGACTGCCTCCTCGATGGAACCGGAGCCGCGGGTCATCACGACCGCGCCGGTCCGGACAAGTTCCTTGATGCCATAGGTCCGGACGAGCGCCACGAAGGCGTCGATCTCGGCCCCGGTGCCGGTCACCTCCACGATGACCGATGAGTCGGACAGGTCCACCACCCGTCCGCGCGAGAGCTCGACCAGACGCAGGATCTCCGCCCGCGTCGAGTCGGTGGCGTGGATCTTCACGAACGCCAGCTCGTGCTCGACGGTCGGCTCGGAGGTCACGTCCTGGACCTTGAGCACGTCGATCAGCCGATACAGCTGCTTGGTCGCCTGCTCGACGGCCACGGCGTCGCCGTGCAGGGTGATGGTCATGCGGCTGATGTCGGCGCGTGCGGTGTGGCTGACCGCGAGCGAATCGATGTTGAAGTTGCGCGCCCGCATCAGGCTGGCGACGCGGTTGAGGACACCCGGCTTGTCGAGGACGATGGCGACCAGCACGTGCCGGCTGAGGTCGCCGCCACCGGGCAGCGCGCGCGCCGGGGGCGTGGCATCCGGTCCGACGGGAGTTCGTCCGTTGGTCGAGGGGTCGCCGCTCATTCGTCCGCCCCGCCCCACTGCTCGATCAGGTCGGACAGGCCCTTGCCGGCAGGCATCATCGGGAACACGTTCTGCTCCTCGGCGATCTCGAACCAGATCAGCGCCGGTCCGTCCACGGCCTGGGCTGCCTTGATCGCAGGGTCGACCTCGTCCGGTGTGCGGGCGCGGAAGGCGGGCACACCGAAGGCATCGGCCAGCTTCTCGAAGTCAGGACCCATCAGGCTCGCCGAGTGGAAGTTCCCGGCGTAGACGATCTCCTGCCACTGGCGGATCATCCCGAGCTTCTTGTTGTCGAGTAGGGCGATCTTGACTGGTATGCGGTCCTGGACGAGGGTCATCAGCTCCTGGAACGTCATCTGGAACCCGCCGTCGCCGGTGACCGCCCAGGTCTCGCGGTCGGGCCGGCCGAGCGCCGCTCCCATCGCCGCCGGGACGGCGAAGCCCATCGTCCCGAGGCCACCGGAGCTGACGTGCGAGTTCGGCTCGCGGAAGCCCGTGTAGCGGGCCAGCCACATCTGGTTCTGGCCGACATCGGCGACATAGGTGGCCTTGTGTCCGGAGAGCTCCCCGATCCGGGCGACGACATAGTCTGCGGTCAGCACGCCGTCACGCCAGCCGCCCGAGCCATGCCACGACGACGTCTCGGAGTCGTGACGCCATTCGTCCAGCTGGGCCAGGTACTCGCTACGGTCCTCGCGGGATGTGGCCGGGACCATCGGCAGCAGCGCGCGCAGGACGCGACCGGCATCCCCCACGATGGGGACCTCCACCGCGACGTTCTTGCCGACCTCGGCGGGGTCGATGTCGACGTGGATGATCCGCGCGTGTGGCGCATAGGTCCGCACATTGCCGGTCACCCGGTCGTCAAAACGCGTCCCGATGGCGATGAGCAGGTCGGCCGCCTGGATCGCCCGGTTGACGTGCTTCCAGCCGTGCATGCCCATGTAGCCATAGGCGAGTGGATGGGTCTCGTCCATCGCGCCTATCCCGAGCAGCGTCCAGGTCACCGGGATCGAGGTCTTCTCGGCGAAGATCCGCAGGTCATCTTCGGCGCCTGCGTGCAGGACGCCGTGGCCGGCCATGATCACCGGGCGCTTGGCCTCGGCGATCTCACGGGCGGCGAGCTTCAGCTGGCGGCCGTGGCCGTCCATGTTGGGGCGGAACCCGGGCAGACCGGCGATGACCTCGGCGTCGGTCGGATGCGGCGCGTCCGTCTCCTGCTGGAGGGCGTCCTTGGTGATATCGATGTGGACCGGTCCAGGTCGGCCGGTCCGCGCGATATGGAACGCCTCGGCGATGACGCGGGGCAGCTCGTCGGCATCGCGGACCAGGTAGTTGTGCTTGGTGATCGGCAGCGTGATGCCGTTGATGTCGATCTCCTGGAAGGCGTCCTTGCCGATCAGCGCAGACGGCACGTTGCCGGTGATCGCGACCATCGGGACGGAATCGAGGAGGGCCGTCCCGATCCCGGTGACCAGGTTGGTGGCACCTGGTCCGGACGTCCCCATGCACACCCCGACCTTGCCGGTGACGCGGGCGTAGCCGTCCGCGGCGTGAGCGCCACCCTGCTCGTGGCGGACGAGGACGTGGCGCAGCTCCGGGTAGTCTCCCAGCACGTCGTACAGCGGCAGGATCACGCCGCCCGGGTAGCTGAAGAAGACATCGACTCCCTGGCGCAGCAATGCCTCGCACAGGACGTCGGCACCGATCCGCGTGCGCTTGCGACCGCGCACCTGCTGGAGCATCTCCTTGCGGGCACGCTCGACGGCCGCGGCTCCCGCGGTGCCGTCGCCCGGGACGTGGTTGCGTCGCTCCCGCTTGGGGGTGGGTGTCGTCGGACTTGGTGCTGTCGTCGGATCTGTCCTCGTGGTCATGTCTGTCGCCCTCGGTTCATGTCGCCGGTGGCCCGGCCGGACAAACGAAAGACCCTCGCCTCCCGGCGAGGGTCCCTTCGGTGTTGCGTGGTCGTCGCGCCTAGCGCTCGTCCCTCCGCGTCCCTCCGTTCTCCCGCCGGGAGCCGGTAATGAGCGCAAGAAGCCCATCAAGGCTCAGAAGCGAGCGAAGAAGCGCGAGGACAGATACGTCAGGGAGAACGGAGCCGCCGACCGGCACGTGGACGCGACGACCGTCCGTCGTGATCACGACGGCGACCTGTCGGCGATCCTGTCGATCGAAATGGCCCAATCCGGCCTCCGCGGCAAATCTGCCACCCGGCGACCCCGGATGGTGCGCGCAGTCTAGCAGGGTTCGT
>CAYNGM010000016.1:13862-16020 GCA_964396565.1 uncultured Anaerolineaceae bacterium
GGCAAATCTGCCACCCGGCGACCCCGGATGGTGCGCGCAGTCTAGCAGGGTTCGTGGATGCGTCAACGTTCGTCGCCGCCGCGGCGCCTGGGCGGGTCGCACCGTCGCGGCGCTCATGCCGGCACCGCGCGCAATCGATCGGCCAGCCAGTCGCCCGAGCCGGACGCCAGTCGACCGAGGTCGATCGGATCGCGTGTCGGCGTTTCGACCGGCCGACTGAGAAGGTATCCCTGGCCGGCCCGGATCCCCAGCGAACGGACGAACGCGAGCTGCTCCGGTGTCTCGACGCCCTCCGCGATGACCAGCGCACCCCAGCGGTCAGCGAGGTCCTTGAGGGTTCGGACGACCTCCTGGGAGGTGCTTCGGACCGCCCCGCCCTGGACCAGCGAGAGATCGATCTTGACGATGTCGAACTGGAGTTGGGCGAGCAGGCGAAGACCGGCGTTGCCTGCCCCGACGTCATCAGCCGCGATGCGCAGCCCCGCCGCTCGACACGACTCCACGGCCCTCGTCAGGCGATCGAGATCCTCGACCGCTTCGCGCTCGGTCAACTCCAGGACCACCCGTCGAGCATCGACCCCATGGCGCCCGAGCAGGCCGACAAGGGTGTGGACGCTGAACTCGTCCGATTCGAGGGTCCGCGGCGAGAGATTGAGGGTCAGGCTGCCGGGCAGGGCCTGCGTCGCGAACGCCTCGATCGAGGTCTGCAGGCAGGCGAGATCCAGCTCGACGGTCCGGCCGACGGTCTCCGCGGCGGCGAACAGCTCATTCGGGTCGGCGAAGCCTGAACCCGGACCGGGGCGGATGAGCGCCTCGTAGCCACGGGGTTGCCCGGTACGCAGGTCGAATATCGGCTGGAAGACCGCCCGCAGGGCACCGACCGCGGCTACCTTGGCAACTTCGGCAGCGACCTCGGCGATCGGACGCTGGAGACCGGAGATGCCGTGCCGATCGGCGTCGAAGACCGTGATGACCGTCCGCCCGTGACGCTTGCCGAAGGCGAGCGCCGCGTCCGCCTCGCGGTACATCGTCGCCCGATCGCGCGCGGTGCCCGGGATAGCCGCCACGCCGGCGGTGAACGACCACGGTCCGGCAACACTGCCGACGACCTGCCGTTCGTGGCCGGCACGTCCCTCGAGGGCGGTGGCCAGGACCCGGCGCATGGACAGGTAGGCAGCGTCCCCATCCGAACCGGGCATCAGGACGGCGAACTCGTCACCACCGATCCGGAAGACGCGGTCGGAGCGGCGCAATCCGGCGGTCAGCGTGGCGGCGACCGCGGACAGCAGTCGGTCACCACCGACGTGGCCCTCCAGTTCGTTTATCCGACGCAGGTCATCGACATCGACCACGACAAGGGCGAGCCTGGTGTTGTGCCTGGTCGCAGCGACCCATTGGCGTTCGAGTTCCTCCTGGAAGGCGCGGTGATTGCCGAGACCGGTCAGAGAGTCACGCAACGATTCCGCCCGAGCCCGAGCGTAGGCGTCCTCGAGGATCACCCGGGCCTTGTCGAGGCGCTCCGCGGGCTCAAGGACGCGCCGTGCCAGCCACACGGTCAGGACCCCGAGAAGCATCGCGACCACACCGATGATGATGGTCGGCGGGATCATCGAGCCGCCCCGACCGATGGCCAGACCGTAGACCACTGGGGCGGCGATCGCGAGCGGGATGGCGAACATCGTGAGCAGGGCGATGAACAGACGCAGGCGGACGACCCGCAGGTCGGTCGACCCGTCGAAGATCACCTCCGTCGGGTTCGGTGGGCCGCTCAGTTCGTCATGTGCGTCGAGGATGGGGCTGTCCTCCCTTCGGGATCTGGGTACCCGTGCTTGTTATATCGGGGCTGACGCGCTCCGCCAACGGCGACCGTCGTACCTGTCGGGATGGGACCAACGGCGCCGGGCGCGCGTCCGCCCACCCCGGTCGGTCAGGTCGGGTGGGTCGGTCCAGAGCCGTATGCGACGGCTGCGTCACGGCATCCATCGGATTCCCACCCCATGGTCTTCCCAGCGACTGAACGGTCGGGGGTCGATGGATGGACGGTCCAAACCGCCCCTCACTCGACGAATGTCTCACCCGACGGACGGATCAGCGACTGAGCCGAGCCGAAGGTCGATCGGGGGCGAACGTTCGATCCTTCGTTCGTCCGTAGGCTCAT
>CAYNGM010000017.1:0-15792 GCA_964396565.1 uncultured Anaerolineaceae bacterium
CCTGGCATCCACCCCGACCTACGACGCGTCGGCGATCGCGAAACCAGACACCGCCGAGCGTACCTTCAAGGCGCTTCTTGCGGACGACGACCAGCCGCTGCTGCCGCGCGCGACCCTTGGTCGTTACGTGCCTGGCTCCGTGTTCAAGATCGTCACGGCCATCGCCGGGCTTGGCTCCGGGGCGGTGACAGCGGGGACGACATACGAGCAGCAGCCGCCCGCCGAGAAGGACGGATTGCTGGTCGAGGGGTTTCGCGTCCGCGACGGTCACCATCCCGAGACCGGGAGCGAGGCGCTCGATCTGGTCGGCGCCACGGAGGCCTCCTGCAACATCTGGTACGCCCTGACCGGTCTGCGTGTCGGTGGGGCGACTCTGGTCGACTATGCCGAGCGGCTCGGATTCGGGGCGCCCATCCCGTTCGACCTGCCGACCGCGGTATCGCAGGTCACCAACGGTGATGGGGCAGCGCCTGGCGGGTTCGCCGACGACGTCGAACTCGCCAACGCCGCTTATGGCCAGGCCGAGACCTTCGTGACGCCGCTCCAGATGGCCCTCGTGGCGGCCACGGTCGCCAATGACGGCGTGCTGATGCGACCCCGGCTGGTGACGGCGCTGACCGGCCGATCCGGGACCCGCGAGTTGGGGGCGGAGGAGATCCGCCGAGTGATCGGCGACGACGACGCGCGGACGATCAAGCAGGCGATGGTCGCCGCGGTCGAGGGACCCATCGGACGACAGTTCACGGCCGGGGCCAAGGTCCGCGGGGTGACCACCGCCGGCAAGTCCGGGACGGCCGAACTCGGTGGCTCGGGTGAACCGCACTCGTGGTTCATCGGTTTTGCCCCGGCCGAAGACCCGCAGGTGGCGATCGCCGTTCTCGTCGAGCAGGCCGGTCGCGGTGGCGAGGTCGCGGCACCCATCGCGGGCGACCTGATGACGCGCTACCTTGGATCTCGATGACCGAACCCGGGGTCGAGCACCCCCAGCCCCTCGACGCCGCCGACCTGGTCGATGCCGCCGACCTGGTCGATGCCGCCGATGCCGCCGATGCCGCCGGCACGACCGACGTCGCTCCCGATGATGAGCTTGTCGTCCGTACCTCGCGTCCGCTGATCGAGCGGATCGGGATGGCCGGTATCGCCGTCGTGCTCGCCGCGCTGTTCGGGTCGGTGGCCGCCGCGGCGTGGGTCGGTGGCGAGGTGTTCCTCGCGGCCATGGGTGCGATCGGTTGTCTGATGACCGTGTGGGTCGGGGTACTGACGCTCATCCGCGGTTGAACGGATCGATGGTCGTCGAACGCCATACAGGTGGAACGGCCCGATACCCGTCCCGGGAACCGGATTTGCACCCCCGACGTACTATCTCCCGACACCACGGACCGACGGGCGGTCCGTGACCCCGTCGACCATCCGACCCGATGGTGTCCAAAGCCCACCATCGCACCCGCGAGAGAGGCCGATGACGAAGATCCAGGAAACCGGGGACAAGGTCCTTGCAAACGTCGAGCGTGTCATCGTCGGCAAGCACCATGAGGTCCGACTCGCACTCGTCGCCCTGCTCTGCCGCGGACACCTGCTCATCGAGGACGTCCCGGGAACTGGCAAGACCATGCTGGCCAAGGCCATCGCGCGGAGCCTCGGATGTTCGTTCCGCCGGATCCAGTTCACCCCCGACCTGCTGCCCTCGGATGTGACCGGGCTGTCCATCTACAACCAGAAGACCCAGGAGTTCGAGTTCCGACCGGGCCCGATCATGAGTCAGGTGGTCCTGGCCGACGAGATCAACCGGGCTACCCCGAAGACCCAGTCGAGTCTGCTCGAGTGCATGGAGGAGCGGCAGGTCACGATCGACGGGGTCACCCATGCGATGCCCGATCCGTTCCTGGTCATCGCCACCCAGAACCCGATCGAGTACGAGGGCACCTTCGCCCTGCCCGAGGCTCAGCTCGACCGGTTCATGCTCCGCATCCGGCTCGGCTATCCGCAGCCGATCGAGGAGATCGTGATCCTCGATGAGCAGAAGCGGACGCACCCGCTCGAGTCGCTCGAGGAGGTCCTCGCCGCCGATGAGTTGCGCGGCATGCAGACCGCGATCCGCGAGATCTACGTTGACCCTACCGTGTCGGACTACATCGTCCGCGTGGCCGGGGCGACCAGAAGTCATCCCGATGTCTACCTTGGTGCGTCGCCGCGTGGCTCGATCTCGCTGTACCGGGCCAGTCAGGCGCTGGCCGGGTTGCTTGGTCGTGACTACGTCATCCCGGACGATGTGAAGGCCCTCGCCGAACCGGCGCTCGCCCACCGACTGATCATCAAGACGAGCTCGTCGATCCACGACGTCCAGGCGGGCCAGGTCGTGCGCGAGATCCTCGACGCGACGCCGATCGCCGGTCTCCGGCCAACGGGCGGTCCGACCGAGGTCGTCCCGAGGCTGTCGGGCGCCGCCGAAGCCGCCTCCTGACGGTCTGCATCGGCACGGGCACGGGAATGGCCGGACGAGGTCCCATCCGGTGATCCGCCGCCTGCAGGCGCTGGCCCTCGCCACGATCCTCGTCGTGGCCGCGTTCTCGGCCGGCTACGAGTACCTCTTCTACCTCCTGTACCTGCTGATCCTGATCGTCGGTGGCTCGTACGTCCTGGTCCGGCTCGGGCTGTCCGACCTGGAGGCCGGGTATGCGGTCAGCCAGCTGCATGGCCATGTCGGCGACCGGATGCGGGTCACCTACACGCTGCGCAACCGCAGCCGCATCCCCAAGCCGTGGCTGGAGGTGCACAACCCGACGACGCTGCCCAACGGACTGCCGGGAAGGGCCCTCACCCTGGGCGGACGGAGCGAGCGCTCGTGGCTGGTCCGGGCTCCGCTCACCAGACGGGGGCACTTCCGGATAGAACCCCTCCATGTCCGCACCGCCGACCCGTTCGGGTTCTTCGAGGCGGCCGCGACGGTCGGGCAGGGGATCGGCGTGGTGGTCTATCCGCGTCTCGAGCCGATCCCGCTGTGGAGGCTGCCGGCGGCGAACCTCGAGGGCAGTCACGCTTCGCCGGAGCGGACGCTCCAGACGACACCGCTGGCCATGACCGTCCGTCCATACGCTCCTGGCGACAGCATGAACCGCATCCATTGGCGCTCGACCGCGCGCCACGGCGAGATACAGGTCAAGGAGTTCGACCTCGAGCAGACCGCCGACGCGTGGATCATCCTGGACCTCCAGCGCTCGATCCAGACCGGCCGCGGCGACGAGTCGACCACGGAGGCGGCGATCCGCGCGGCCGCCGCGATCGCCGACAAGGCGCTGACCGAGAGTCGTGCTGTCGGGATGACCGTGAACGCGAGCCGGACGACCTACCTTCCGCCGGACCGCGGCGGGCGGCAGCACCAGAAGGTCATGCAGATCCTGGCCGCGGTGGAAGCCGACGCCACCACGCCGCTTGTCGAGACCCTGCTCGTGTCGGTCGGTCGGCTGCGACGCGGGATGACCGCCGTGGTGATCACAGCGTCATTGGATCCGGCCTGGGTCCGGCCATTGGCCATGCTGCGTGCCCGCGGTGTGGGTTGCGTAGTGGTCACCCTTGACGCGGCGGCGTTCGCACGCGCTGCCGCGGTCGCTCCCCGCGATGATCGAGGGACGGGCGACGCTCCCGACGGCGGCGCCGCGGTCACCGACGGCGCTGCGGCGGAGGTGGCCGCCAAGCGGGCGCGGGCGCTGCGCCACGCGCTCGCCGAGTACGAGCTCAGGTCATACACGATCCGCCCGGGTGTGCCGCTTGGTGAGGCGCTCGCCTGATGGCCATCACGACAGCGTCCGGACGGCGGATCCCGCTCGCGCCACGCGACGGCTGGCTGACGCTCGGGCTGGTAGGTCTGCTCTGCCTCACCCTCGCCTGGTCGCTCGACGACGCGCTGCTGGTGATCGGCAACGGCGCCCTGACCGACTTCCTGGCCTCGGCCGCCATCGCCGGCGTTCTCGTCGGCTGGGTCGGAGCGTCCGTGGGCTGGGGGCGCTGGCGGACCTATGGCATCGGGGCGCTGTTCGCGGCACTCATCCTGCCGCTGCTCGTGGGCTGGGTGCTCATCCCCGACGGCGCTGCGCCCTGGGTGCTCTACCGTGCGTCTGCCCATGCGGCGTTCGAGGCCTGGCGTGACCTCGTCTGGCTGAATCGACTGACCACCCCGGAGTTCGGTCACCACCTGCTGGTGCTCGGGGTCATCGTGTGGGGGACGTCCACCTTCGTGAGCTTCGCGGCCTTCGGGCATCGACGACCGCTCAGCGGGATCATCGTGGTCGGACTGCTGCTCGTGGTGAACATGGGTCTCACGACCCGCGACCAGCTTATGCACGTGGTCCTGTACTCGATCGTCTCGCTCCTCCTGCTCATCCGCTTCCACACCTTTGACGAGCAGGCGGACTGGCTGCGGCATCGCATCGGAGACCCGGCGTCGATCGCCGGTCTGTACCTGCGCGGCGGCACGATCTTCATCGTGGCCGCCGTGATCGGGGCGATGCTCCTGACCAAGATGGCCACGTCGGCTCCGCTCGCCGGGGCCTGGACCGACATGGGCGGCCGGGTCATCGAATGGTCGCAGGCGCTCGAGCGCTGGCTGCCGGTGCCGGCGGCCGGTCGGTCGATCGGGCCTTCGTTCGGATCGAGCGCACCGGTCCGTGGGGTGTGGACGACGAACAACTCCGTGGCCCTGCGCTGGACGTCGGCAGGAAGATCTGGCCCAGCGGAGCTGATCGAAGGTGAAGTACAGGTCGGCCGGTATGAACCGGCAAGCCCGCCGTACCTGGCAGCAGCGGTGTATGACGTGTTCACGGGCGACGCCTGGACGTTCAGCGCGACGAGGCCACTTGAGCGCGCCGCCGGCCAGGAGATCCTCGCCGAGACGAGCGATGTGCTCGGTGCCGATGGGCGGATGGCGTACACGATGACCATCGACCCGGAGCTCTCGCGGTCGCTGGTCTACACGCCGGAGATGCCCTTCGAGGTCGATTCGCCGACCACGGTGTCGGTAGTCGGAGAGGAGGGCTGGTTCGCCCAACTCGAGCGCCCTGTCTCGAGCGATCCGTACACCATCACGGCACTCGTCCGGGCGCCCGAGGCCGATGGGGGCGTGACCGAGTCCAAGTTGCGTGCTGCGGGTCAGGACTACCCGGCCGGGATGCTCGACCGGTTCGGCCGGGCCGCCGTACCGGAGGGAACGTTCGTCACCCCGGAGGCGAACGCCCTGCTCGACGGCATCATCAAGCGTGCCGGCGACGATCCCTACGACCTCGCGGCGGAGATGGTCAGGACGCTCCAGGACGAGGACAACTTCACCTACGACGTTGACGTCCGCGACCTCGGCTGCGGCGAACTGTCGATCGTGGACTGCTTCGCCCGAACGAGGAAGGGTTACTGCGAGTACTACGCCAGCACGATGGCGATGATGCTCCGTGAGCTGGACATCCCGGCACGCATGGTCGAGGGCTTCCTGCCCGGTGAGCGCGACGAGTCCACTGGCGAGTACGTGGTGCGCAACTCCGACGCCCATGCCTGGGTCCAGGTGTTCTTCCCAGGGTACGGCTGGATCGACTTCGACCCGACCGGCGGCACGCGGGCGGCCCTCGCTCCGCTGCCCTCGGGCAAGCCCGTCCCGAGTGCCAGCGTCGGCCCGCGCCGGAGCGTCGATGCCAGCGGCTTATCGACGTTCGTACCGCGTGACATCCCCGAGGACGAGGGTGGCGTGGTCAACCAGCCGGACCGGCTCAACGTACTTGGCCCGGCGATCGCCGTCGCCGTGCTGCTCGCCATCATCGTCGCGGCGTTGGCCTGGGCGGCCTGGCGTCGCGGCCCACGCGGACCGGTGACGGCCGACGGCGCCTACGGGATGGTCACGCGGCTGGCCACACGTCTCGGCTACGCTCCGCGGCCGAACCAGACGGTCTACGAGTATGCCGGCTTGCTGGCCGAGGTCCTGCCCGATGCACGTCCCGAACTCGAACTCGTCGCCCATTCGAAGGTCGAGGTGGCATACGGCGCCCGACACCTGACGGATGAGCGATTGGCCGCTCTGCGGAACGCCCAGCGGCGCCTGCGGACCGGTCTGCTCCGCCTTCTCTTCCACCGCCCGGGCCGTCGCCGCTAGAGAGCGCCGCCCGAGCCGCCACCGTCAGGCGAGCACCCCAAGAGAGCGCCGCTAGAGAGCGCCGCTCCTGCCCCGCGCCTCTCCGTCGGAGGCTGCCTCGTGGTCGAGCAGCGGCGCGAGATGCGCTGTCAGGTTGTGGGCACGCAGGACGGGCTGACCACCGCGGAACTCGATGATCGAGCAGCCGCACAGGTCCATCGACCACATCCAGAAACGCTCAAGAGGCAGGCCGAACAGGCTCAGGAAGGCGATCTTGAACAGCCCGTCGTGGGCCACTACCACGGACCATGGATGGACCACCGGCGGATCGCCATAGCCCGAGACCTGGTCGCGATCGCGGGTGCCGGGCGTGCCGGCCGCGGCCAGGCTGTCAAGCAGGCGGGTGAGGGCCGGACGCAGGCGCGCGGCCACATCCGGAAGTGACTCGCCGCCCGGTGCCCACGCCTCGGTCGGGCGTCGTCGCCAAGTCGCGAGGATGTCGCCGTAGCGTCGCCCTACCTCGTCCCGGTGGAGCCCCTCCCATGCGCCCTGGCCGATCTCGGCGAGGCCGTCATCCGCCCGCAGCGGAGCGTCTGGCGAATCCCCGAGCAGTCCGCTCCGGGCCATCGCCGCCCCGATCTTGGTCGCGGTCTCGGACGCCCTGCTCAGTGGTGAATGAGCGATCTCGAGCGGTGAGCCGGCCGGGATCGGCAGGGCGGGCAGGACGTGTGGCTCCGCCAGCCGCGCCGCGACCAGGGCTGCCTGACGTTTCCCCCTTGCCGTCAGCGGACTGTCGGCCTGGCCCTGGAAGCGGCCCTCGGTGATGAACGTCGACTCGCCGTGGCGGACGAAGACGACCGTGGCGTCCAGCCCCGCCGGGACAAGTTCGCTCAGTGCTCGCCTCCCAATCGGATCGTCCACAGGTCAAGGACGGCTTCCTGGTTGCGAATGGCATCCTCGACCGTACTCGGGATGTCGTCGTCGAGGGCCAGGATCATCAAGGCATCGGCCCGCGGCTTGGAACGGGCAAGGTGCATCGCGCTGATGTTGACGTCGGCCTCGCCGAGCATAGCCCCGATCCGCCCGACCATGCCCGGCCGGTCCTGGTGGCGGCTGATGAGCATCACCTCGGCCGGCGCCATGTCCAGCCGGTAGTCACCGAGACGGGTGATCCGCGGCTCACCGCCGGCAACGGTCCCGGCGATCGCCAGGTGGATCCCCCCACGGTGCTCCGACGACAGGGTGAGCTGGGCCGCGAACGCCCCGGCGTCGGGGGTCTTGCGCTCGACCACGGTTATCCCGCGGGCCTTGGCGAGCGCTGCGGCGTTGACCAGGTTCACCCGCTCCGTGGTGGACGTCTCGAGGAGCCCACGCAGGACCGCCGCCGTAAGCGGCGAGGCGTCGAACTCGGCCAGATCGCCGGCGATCTCGAGGGTCATGGTCCGGACCCCGCCACGGGAAAGCTGGGCAAGGAACCGGCCGAGGATCTCGGCGAGAGGCAGGTACGGGGCGATCGCCCGGGCAGTCTCCGGGGTGAGCAGCGGGGCGTTGACCGCGTAGCGCGCGCTCCGACCATCGAGGACATCGAGCACCTGCGCAGCGACCTCCTCGGAAACCAGGACCTGCGCCTCCGCCGTGGATGCGCCCAGGTGAGGTGTCAGGAGGGTGTTCGGAGCGGTCAGCAGCGGGGAGTCCTTGGGCGGCTCCTGCTCGAACACATCGATGCCCGCGCCGCCGAGGTGACCCGAGGCCAGCGCCTCGGCCACGGCTGCCTCGTCGACCACACCGCCGCGTGCGACGTTGAGCACGATCGAGCCGGGCTTGAGCTTGGCGATGGCCTCACGTCCGATCAGCCCCCGGGTCGCCCTGGTCAGCGGGACGTGGACGGTCACCACGTCCGCCCGGGCGAGCATGGTCTCGAGGTCGACGAGCTCGACGCCGTGGTTGGCCGCCTGCTCCGCGGTGACGAACGGGTCCACCCCGAGCACCACCATCTCCATCGCCCGAGCACGGACGGCGATGGCCTGACCGATCTTGCCCAGGCCGACGATGCCGAGCGTCCGACCACGGAGCTCCAGGCCGGTGAACTGGGCACGTTTCCACTCGCCTCGTCGGAGCGACGCATCTGCCGCTGCGGTCCGGCGCGCGACGCCGTACAGCAGCGCAAGGGTGTGCTCCGCCGCGGCGATGGTGTTCCCGGTCGGGGCGTTGACCACAGTGATCCCGGCGCGGGTCGCGGCCGCCAGATCGACGTTGTCCACCCCGACTCCGGCCCGCCCGATCACGACCAGCCGTGTGCCCGCGGCGATCAGGTCGGCATCGACCTGGACCTGACTGCGGACCACCAGTGCGTCGTACTCGGGCAGGATCGCGGCGAGTTCCTCGCGGGTGCAGCCGATCCGCTCATCGACCTCGTGGTGCGCGGCGAGGAGCTCGACACCCTCGTGGGCGACAGGTTCGGCGATGAGGACCCTCACGCGGTCACCGGGGCGACCGGCGCAGCACCGACGCCGTAGCTGGCGAGGGCTGCCCGCTGTGCGGCCGCGACTGCGGCCCCGGGCTCGATCGCCCGGCCGTTCATCAGCGACACGATCTCGAGCGTGCTGAACGCGCCCAGGATCTCCTCGATCGTGACCGAGCCAAGGTGGCCCAGACGGAAGATCTTGCCGGTGAGCTTGCCCTGACCGCCGGCCAGGACCACGCCGCGTCGCTTGACCTCGCCGTTGAACGCCTTCCAGTCGAGGTCGGCCGGGACATGCGCCGCGGTCACCGTCCGCGAGGCGTGACGCTGGTCGGCGAACAGCTCGAACCCGAGTGCCACCAGGCCGGCTCGCGCCGCGGCGGCGCAGGCCTCGTGCCGGGCGAAGATGGCGGCGGCACCCTCCTCGGCCATCAGACGCAGACCCTCATCGACCTGGAAGACGACCGCGATGGCCGGCGTGAACGGTGTCTGGCCGCTGGCCGCCGATGCCCTGTGCGCACGCAGGTCGAGGTAGAAGCGCGGCATCGTCGCCGTCTCCATCGCCGCCCAGGCGCGTGGTGAGGCGGCGATCATGGCGAGACCCGGCGCAGACATCCAGGCCTTCTGTGAGCCGGTCACGACGACATCGACGCCCCACTCGTCCATCGCGAACGGCACGGCGCCAAGGCCCGACACGCTGTCTACCAGGATGAGTGTCTCGGGCGACTCGGCCCGGATCGCTGCCGCCAGCTCGGGGATCGGGTTCATGACCCCGGTCGATGTCTCGTTGTGTGTCAGCAGCACTGCGCGATAGCCGGGGGCCGCATGAAGGCGCTCGCGGATCTTATCGGCCGCGGCGGCATATCCCCACTCGGCTTCGAGCTTGGTGACGTCCGCGCCGTAGATGCCGGCGATCTTGGCGAATCGATCGCCGAATGCCCCGATACTCACCCCCAGGACCCGGTCACCAGGCGACAGCACATTGACGATCGCTGCCTCCAGGCCGCCCGAACCCGCGGTCGTGATCACGGCCACGTCGTTGGTCGTCCCGAAGAACGGCTTCATGCCGGACATGACCCGCTCGAGCATCGCCGCGAACTCCGGCCCGCGGTGGTTGATCATCTGGCGCCCACCGGCGACGCGCACGCTCGGGGGGAGGGCGGTCGGTCCGGGGATGCGCAGGTTCGGCTCGAAGCGGTCCACGGTCGGTCTCCTGTTCGGGTCCGGCGTCTGCCTCCGGACGACGGGTGTTCGGTCTGGATCCTTGATGGTCTGGCGATGGCCCGAGTGGTCGGGCTCGGCCCGCGTCGGGCGATGGTGCCACGGGTTGACCTCCGGTCGCCACCGTGGCATATATGTCCACATATGCAGAAGCGAACGACGATCCTTATGGATGGTGACCTGATCGACCGACTCGGCCGGTTCTCGACCAGGGCACGGACCACCAAGACGGCCGTGATCACGGCGGCCGTCGAGGCCTATCTGGCAGAGCACGACCAGGCGCCAGACCTCGCGTTCCTGGCGATCGGGAGAAGCCCGCACGGCCGGCTTTCGCTCGACGGACGGCGGATCGCGCGGCGCGAAGCGGGGCGTCGCCCCGGCGGACGCTGACGGATCGCCTGACCTCGGGACCGCCGACGACGTGGCCATCATCCTCGACGCGAGTGCGGTCCTGGCGGCCGCGGACCAGGCTGACCTCAACCACGAGGCAGCCATGGCCTGGTTCGCCCGCGTGGACGAGCCGCTGCTCATCGGCGCCTTGACCCTTGGCGAACTTGACACGCTGCTCCAGCGCGAACTGGGTCCGACGGCGATCCACGCCGTGATGCAGACCATCGCCGACGGTGGCCTGCGCGTGGTCGCCCCGACCGACGATGACCTGGCCCGGGCGCGCGAGCTGTTGACTGAGGCGGCCGAGCATCACCCGCGACTGGCCGACGGCCTGCTCGTCGCGTCGGCCGAACGACTGGGGATCAGTCGGGTGGCCACGTTCGATCGGCGACCGATCGCCATCTTTCGACCGCGCCACGTACGAGCCCTCGATCTCGAACCCTGAGCGGTGCGTGACATGGCGGGTCGCGGTACCGTCCCAGCGACATGACTCAGCGATCGAACCCGGACTCGACCCGACGGGAGGCTGACCGCACCGAAGCCCGGGATCGTGTCGCCCGACGCGCGGCTCGCCGACCGTCCGCCCGCGGCTGGATCGCCATCGTTATCGCGCTGGTCCTCGCCGGCGCGACGCTGTCCGCTGCGGCAGTCGCGACCGACGTGCTTGGGGCAGGTCATCGCTGGGAGTCGCTCGTCCGTCGGGTGGATCGATTCCTCGCCGGCCCAGTGCCCGATCGATCGGCGCCGGTGACGGTCCTGGTCACCGAGCCACCGGATGGAGAAGAGGCGACCGCCCCGCCGAGCCAGATGGCGAGTCCGGTCCCGACGACGACCGCAGGACCGATCGGGTCGGGCTCCGCGGGGCCCGGCGTGTCGGCCGGCCCGTCGCCGACCAGCGCGCCGACGCCGACTGCGACACCGGCCCCAGAGCGCGTGCCCGTCGACATCGATATCGCGGCGGATCCCGACGCCGTCTTCGCCCACCAGGTCCACAAGGACTGGTGTGCGGTCGCGGGTGTCCAGATCGTGCTGGCGATGCACGGCAAGGCGGACACGTCACGGGCGACCCAGGATGGGATCGCCAAGCGGATCCGCGAGTGGGAGTCGGTCAAGGACAGCCGCAACGGGGATTGGGGTCCTGCGGCGATGGCCCTTGCCCTGGACGCCTACGGTGTGCCCGGCTACGAGGTCCGCGCGTTCGAGACTCGCCAGGGCGCCCTGCGAGATGCAGCGCGGACCATCCAGGCGACCGGGGCACCGGTCCTGCTCCTGGCCTGGCGTGGCGCCCACACCTGGGTGATGACGGGCTTCCGGGCGGATGGCGACCCGACGATCTTCCGCAAGGCGCATATCGACGGCGCCTACATCCTCGACCCATGGTATCCGTGGACGTCGTCGATCTGGGGCCGTTCGGATCCACCCGGGACGTTCCAGGACGACGCCGAGATGGTCAGGAACTTCCTGGCGTGGAAGCGCCCCGAGGGTCGCTACCCCGATCGGGACGGCCTGTTCATCACGGTCGCCCCCACCGTCCCGCTGGCCGCTGACTGACCCGGCGCCATGACCCGGCGCTCTGGGCCGGCGCTGACTGACCCGGCGCCCTGACCTGGCACGCGGATAGGGTGCCGCACTCAGCGGCCGGGATCGGCTCGGATCGGTCTAGGGGAGCGTTCGGATCCGGCGAACGAGGACCCAGCCAAGGAGCGCCAGGCGGATGCCGCCACCCACCGCGAAGCCCGCGGGGATGGCGAGTACCCCGATGCGATCCACCAGTTCGGCGGTGACGAGGACGGTCATCCCGAACCCGGTCAGCGTGGCGACCACCTGCAGGATCGTGTGGTGGGTCGCATAGATGGCCCGACTCAGGACATGGCCGAGGCTTTCGAACGGGACCGCCAGGGCGAAGCCGGCGAGAACGAGCGCGGTCCGCGCCACATCGTCGGCGTCGAATCGACCGCCACCAAGGAGCACGTCGATCGCGAGGGGCCCGACGACGATCAGGCCGATCGCGGCCACGACTGTCAGGACCGCGACCGTCGCGGTGGTCCGTCGGACTTCGGCCAGGAATCGACCGCGTGAACCGGCGGCGTATGCCTCGGCGAACCGTGGGAAGGCAGCGACGGCGAACGCCACGCCGACCAGGCTAACCGGAACGCTGGCGAAGTTGCGGGCAAGGTTGACCGTCGTGATGCTGCCTGCGACCAGCCCCGACGCCACGCTCGTGAAGTACAGGAAGGTGATCGGCTCGATCGGGCTGCTCAGGGTCTTGGGCAGCATCAGGCGGATGAACTCGCGGATGCTCCTCGTCCGCCAGGCGAGTCGTCCCCGGATCGGGAAGGACGTGCCGATCCGGACTCCCACGACCCGGGCGCCAAGGTGGAGCGCGGAACCGAGCACCGCCCCGATCGCCGGAGCGAGGATGCCCAGCCGTCCGGCCAGGGCGACCGTCCCGACGACGATGCCGAGGTTGTAGAGGAGCGGCGCGATCCCGTAGAAGACGAAGCGACGGTTCGCGACCAGGACCTCGCCCAGAGCCATCGACCCGGCGAAGAAGACCTGGGTCACGCACATGGTCCGAAACAGCTCCACGTACAGCTCGCGCTGCGCCGGACCGAACCCCGGGGCGACTACATCGGCGGTCAGCGGGGCGATCAGGAACAGGATCGCGGCGACCACACCCATGGCCACTACGGCCATCGTCAGGATCGTCTGGCCGAAGGCGTCGGCAGCGGCGCCGCCGGCATCGCGGCGCAGCCCGGTGAAGATCGGCACGAAGGGTGCCGCCAACCCGCTGGCGATGATCACCCCGAACAGCAGTTCCGGGATGACGAATGCGGCGTTGAAGGTGTCGAGTTCCGCTCCGGCCCCGAACGTCCGAGTCAGCAGCCGGTCACGGACGAGACCCATCACGTAGCTGCCCAGCGTGAGCACCGACAGGACGACCGCGCCGCGCGGCACGGCCCGATCGAGCAGGGCGCGCGAGCGATCGACGATGGACACGGTGCCTGGGACCTCCCTTGGGGTCGAGTGAGGCAGCGGAGGTAGCGGCGCGGGACCGCAACAGTGTGACGCCACCGGTTTCACCCCGACCGGGTGATGACCGTCCGTGAGCCGGACTGCTGTGATGGGCTGAGCCACAACCTTCAGTGGTGGGCGCGTCGCGCCCGGCAGCACCGAATCTCGGAGGACCCCATGGAGTTGCAGCGTGAGGCCGGCCGCCTCGCTTCGGTCGCCACATTCTTCGTCATCGTCGGCTGGTTCGCGGTCATCTACGCCTTCGTCGCCGGGATCCTGTGGTGGATCGACCTCGCGAGCCGCCCGAACGTGAACATCTTCGAGGCCTTCGCCATCTCGGCCAGCGCCATCGGTGGGCCGATCTTCCTGGCCCTGCTGGTGACGGCACTCGGCCACGGGCTGCGCCTCTTCGCCATGTCGGTCGCGAGCCGGGCGCAGTAGACGCCCGCGGGCGGACGGAGGGTCAGATGCGTCGCGTCACGACACTGCTCACCATCGCTCTTGTGGTCGCCGCGTGCGGCGGTTCGAGCGCGGGCACCGGTGGCCAGCTCTCGAGCACCCGCTGGGTGCTCAGGTCGTTCGAGCAGGACGGGGCCCAGGTGCTGGTCGAGGGTGACGCATACGCCGACGCGACCTTCGAGCGTGCCCGCGTCTCGGGGTTCGGTGGCTGCGGCACGTACGATGCCGTCACCCAGGATGCCGGGCGCCTGCTGTTCGTATCAGCCCCTCGGACCACCCTCCAGAGCTGCGGCGAGGACCTTGACGCCTTCCAGTCCACCTACCTCGGTCTGCTCGAGACGAGTCGTTCCTACTCGGTCCGGCGGGACATGCTGACCATCTTCGACGCGGACCGCACGGCGATCCTGATCTTCGATGCCGGCGCGCGGAACCCATTGCTCGGGCACTGGGACGTCGACTCCTTCGCGACCGCGCCCGGGACCGTCACGGCGCCACTCGAGGACACGACCCTGAGTGCCACCTTCCGACTGACCCAGGTCGGCGGCTCGGCTGGCTGCAACACCTTCGCCGGGACGTATGGGACGAACGGGAACGTGGTCGCCATCGGACCGCTCGCAACCACACAGATGGCCTGCGACGAGGACGTCATGGAGCAGGAGTAGGCTTTCCTGGCCGCTCTTGGGGGCATCGGGTTCGTCGAGCCCCGCGGCAACACCCTGCTGCTATCTGACCGAAACGGGAACACCAGCGTCGTGCTGGTCCGACCGGGTGAGGAACCCGAGGCGACACCCTCGCCGACACCCACCGAGAAGCCCACGGCGACGCCGACCGCCAAGCCCACCGCCTCACCGACCGACAAGCCCTCAGCCACGCCCAGCCCGACCCCCGAGCCGACTCCGAGCCCCACGCCGAAGCCGTCACCGAGCCCGAGTCCCTCCACGCCGATCTCGCCGAGCGCGGTCCCATCTGCCTCGCCCGCCCCGACGGTCACGCCGCCGTCGCCGATGCCATCGACTGCGACGTGCTCGGTCGATGGTGCCGCAGGGACGACGGTGAACGTGGCCTACCCGGCCAGCTGGTACACGTTGGCGGAGCCGCCCGGTATGGCCTGCCGCTACTTCGACCCGGCTCCCATCACCGTGCCCGAGAACCCGCTGACGCTCCAGACGGCCGTGATGATCCAGCTCCAGGCGAACGTCGCATACGTGGACGCCGTCGCGGCCGCGACGGATCAGACGAACTGGCGGGTCGCGGCCACGACCCAGGTGACGGTCGCCGGCTATCAGGCGACGCTCGTCGATGCCACTGCGCTGACCACTGACAGCGGCTACCCGGTCGACACGGTCCGCTATGCGTACCTGATCGACCTTGGGGCGAACGGCACGGTCTATCTCCAGACGACGGGCGCACCGGGTCCGGGGTTCGACGCCAACAAGGTGACGGTGGACGTCATCGCCTCAGGGGCGACGATCACGGCTCCCGGCTGACCGGCGGCCCGTCGCGGCCGATATCATCGCCAGGATGGACGGACTGGCCGGCACGCTGTTGCCCCTCGCCATCGCCAGTGCGGTGGTGCCCGTCCACCTGCTCGTAACGACGCTGCTGCTGCGTGGACAGGCGGGACGGGCTGCCGCGGCAGCCTGGATCAGCGGGATGAGCGTCACTCGCCTGGTACAGGGCCTCGTGTTCGGCCTGGTCGTCGTTCCGGTGGAGCGCGAAGATCCGGCGAGTGCGGGCATCATCGTCGACGTCATCCTCCTCGTGATCGCCGTAGCCCTCCTGGCGCTAGCCGCGCGGGCGTGGATCAAGGAACCTGACGAGGACGCACCGCCGCCGAGTTGGATGACTGCCCTCGAGCGGGTCGGTCCGGGACGAGCGTTCGCGTTCGGCGCCGGGATCGTGGCCGTCGGGCCCAAGTTCTGGGTGTTCACGCTGGCGGCCATCGCCGCGATCGGTGAGTCCACGCTGGCCGCCGGCCCGGCCGTCGGGACGTTCCTCCTCTTCGTGCTCGTTGCGGCGTCCCTCCATCTCGCATTGCTGCTGGGTGCGGTCGTCGCCCCGGCCCGCGCGAGCGTGTGGCTCGGTCGCCTGGTCGATGCGCTGACGGCCTACGGGCGCCCGATCAAGGTGGTCATGGGCG
>CAYNGM010000018.1:0-14294 GCA_964396565.1 uncultured Anaerolineaceae bacterium
CCACCTTCGAGGAGGCGGCGGGCATGCTGACCTTCGAGACCGAGCGGTCGCTGGTCGCCCGTGCCCACGGTGCGATCGAGACGTCGGACGTGCCGGCGTGACCCACGAAGGACCGCTCCCCGGCGCCGGTCATCAGACCCCGCTCGCCTCGCGTCACGTGGCCCTGGGCGCACGGATGATCGACTTCGCCGGCTGGTCGATGCCCGTCCAGTACACATCGATCATCGAAGAGCACCGCGCGGTCCGCGAGCGGGTCGGCCTGTTCGACCTGTCGCACATGGGCGAGCTGCTGGTCGAGGGGCCGTCCGCGGCCGATGCCCTGGGCGCCGCGGTCGTGTCCGACCCGTCGTCGCTGGCCATCGGCCGGGCGCAGTACTCGATGATCTGCGCACCCGATGGCGGGGTCATCGATGACCTGATCATCTACCGGCTTGCCCCCGACCGCTTCCTGGTCGTGGCCAACGCCGGCAATGCCGCGACCGTGTCCGACGCGCTCGCCGAGCGACTGGACGGCACGCGCGCGGTGCTCGATGACCAGTCTCTCGCCACCGGCCTCGTCGCGGTCCAGGGTCCGCGGTCGCGCGAGATCCTGACCGCCCACACCGACGTGGATCTCGACTCGCTGAAGTACTACGCGATCGCCGAGGGCAGGGTCGCAGGGATCGACGCGCAGGTGGCCCGGACCGGGTACACCGGCGAGGATGGGTTCGAGGTCTTCGTGCCTACGGAGCGGACCCCCGAGCTCTGGGACGTGCTGCTCGAGGCCGTCCGTGCCGCCGGCGGCGTGCCGGTCGGCCTGGGGGCTCGCGACACGCTCCGGCTCGAGGCCGGCATGCCGCTCTACGGCAACGAGCTCGATCGCGAGACCACGCCCTATGAGGCTGGTCTGGGCCGGGTCGTCAAACTCGGCAAGGCCGGTGACTTCGTCGGACGGGCCGCCCTCGAGAAGGTCGCTGCGGATGGACCGAAGCGACGCCTGGTCGGTCTGGTCATGGAGGGTCGCGGTATCGCCCGGCACGGCTACCCGGTGTTCGTCGGCGATCGGCGGACCGGCGTCGTGACCAGCGGCACCCAGTCGCCGACGGTCGGATCACCGATCGCGATGGCATACGTCGCACCGGACGATGCCGAAACGGGCACCATGGTAGGCGTGGAGATCCGCGATGCCCGGGTCCCGGCCCGGGTCGTCGACTTGCCGTTCTATCGGAGGAGCAGCTGACGTGAGCGTACCGACCGACCTGCGTTATACCCGCGACCACGAATGGGTCCGCCTGGATGGAGACGAGGCCACGGTGGGGATCACCCAGTTCGCGGCCGACCAGTTGGGGGATATCGTCTTCGTGGAGATGCCGGAGGTCGGCCGGATGCTCGAGGCGTCCAAGCCGTTCGGGGTCGTCGAGTCGGTCAAGGCCGTGAGCGATCTGTTCGCGCCGCTGGCCGGCGAGGTCGTGGCCGTCAATCACGGCCTCGCAGATGCTCCAGAACTGGTCAACGGCGACCCGTACGCGGGCGGCTGGATGGTTCGCCTCCGGATCGCTGATGCGGCCGATGTCGAAGACCTGCTCGACGCCGCCGCCTACGACGCCCTCGTCGCCCTCGGCTGACCGACACGCGCCGTCATGCCATACGGTCCGCATACCACGGCCGACCGCGAGCGGATGCTCGCCGCGCTCGGCATCGACTCGGTAGACGAGCTGTTCGCCGATATCCCGGAGGGGTTGCGCGCCTCGCCGCTGCGTCTCCCGCCACCGGAGCCGGAGCTCCGACTGTCGGCCCGACTGCGCTCTCTCGCCGCGCGCAACCGGACCGACCTCGTGAGCTTCCTTGGTGCCGGTGTGTACCGCCACTGGAGCCCGCCCGCGGTGGACCAGCTACTCCTGCGTGGCGAGTGGTACACGGCCTACACGCCGTACCAGCCGGAGGTCAGCCAGGGGACGCTCCAGTCGATCTACGAGTACGAATCGCTCCTCGCCGAGTTGGTCGATCTCGACGTGGTCTCGGCGTCTCACTACGACGGTGCCGCGGCGACGGCCGAGGCGGCCCTGATGACCTGTCGGGCCACACGGCGCGACCGCGTGCTGATCAGCCGCAACGTCCATCCCCAGTACCGGGCGACCGTCGCGACCTACTTCGGTGGTGGGCTCGAGCTCGATGAGATCCCCCTGATCGCCGACGGCCCCGCCGCCGGGACTACCGATCTCGAGGCGCTCGCCGCGCTGCTTGCCGACGCCGGCCGGCCCGTTGCCGGGGTCATCGCCGCGAACCCCGGCTTCCTCGGGCTCCTGGAGGAGATGCCGCGGATCGCCGAGCTGGCCCATGCTGCGGGCGCCCTGTTCGTGGCCGTCATCGAGCCCGTGTCGCTGGCCGTGCTGGCACCGCCCGGCAGCTACGGTGCCGACATCGCCGCTGGAGAGGGCCAGCCGCTGGGCATCGCACCGCAGTACGGCGGCCCGTACCTTGGGATCCTCGCCTCGACCGATGCCCTCGTCCGCCAGATCCCCGGCAGGCTCGTCGGGATGACCACGGACCTTGATGGACAGCGGGCGTTCGTGATGACGATGCGTGCCCGGGAGCAGGACATCCGACGCGACAAGGCGGCCAGCAACATCTGCACCAACCAGGCGCTGCTCGCCCTGGCCGCCTCGATCTACCTCACGACGGTCGGTCCGCACGGGCTGCGTGATGTCGCAGCACTTGGGGCAGCCCGCGCGGCCGAGTTGGAGGAGGCCCTGGCGGGCGTTGGTGTCAAACGATTGCATGAAGGTCCGTACCTGAACGAGTTCGCGGTCTCCGTGCCGGATGCGCGAACAGTCCACCGGCGTCTCCTGGAGCGCGGTTTTCTGGCCGGGCTGGCGTTGGCCGATGCGGAGCCGGATGACCCGGCGCTTGCCGATGGGCTCCTGCTGTGTGCGACCGAGGTGACCACGGGCGACGAGGTCGCCGCGTTCGCGCGAGCCCTTGCCGAAGTGAGCGGAGGGCTTCGATGAGCGTCACCGGCCCGCGTCTCCAACCGACCGTCTTCGAGCGGAGTCGTCCCGGACGCGGAGGAGGCAAGATCCCGCATCCGCCGGCGGGCGCCCTTGATCGACTCCCCGCCGAAGCCCGACGGACGATCCCACCGGCGATACCCGAGATGAACGAAGGTGATGTCGTCCGTCACTACGTCAACCTGTCCCAGCTGAACTTCGCGGTGGACACCGGGTTCTACCCACTCGGCTCGTGCACCATGAAGTTCAACCCCAAGCTCAACGAGTGGGCCGCCCGGCTGCGTGGCTTCGCCGAGCTCCACCCGATGGCCCCCGACGAGGTCGCCCAGGGCACGCTCCAGCTGCTCTTCGAGCTCGAGGAGGCGCTGGTCGCGATCTCCGGGATGCGGGCGGTCACGCTCCAGCCGGCAGCCGGAGCCCAGGGCGAGCTGACCGGCATCCTGATGATCCGGGCCTACCATGAGGCCCGCGGCGACACAGAGCGGACGGAGGTCCTCGTCCCCGACTCCAGCCACGGGACGAACCCGGCGACCGCGTCGATGGCCGGCTACACCACGATCACCATCCCTTCGGCCGAAGATGGCGGGGTTGACCTGGACGCGTTCCGATCGGCGCTTGGGCCTCGGACGGCCGCGGTCATGATCACCAACCCGTCCACTCTCGGGCTGTTCGAGGCGCGGGTCGGCGAACTGCTCGACGCGGTCCACGAGGCGGGTGCCCTGGCCTACATGGACGGGGCCAACCTCAACGCGATCCTGGGGCGGTTCAAGCCCGGTGAGGCCGGGTTCGACGTGATGCACTTCAACGTCCACAAGACGTTCAGCACGCCACATGGCGGCGGGGGTCCGGGAGCTGGCCCGGTCGGCGTCGGGGAGACCCTCCTCCCGTACCTGCCCACGCCGCGCGTCCTGCGTTCCGACGACGGGACATTCCGCCTGGAGCGTGATGGCGAGCGGCCGACGTCGATCGGTCGGCTGCGCAGCTTCGTCGGCAACACCGGCGTCCTCGTCCGGGCCTATGCCTATATCCGGGCCCACGGCGCGTCCGGTCTGTGCGAGGTCAGCGACGACGCGGTGCTTGCCGCCAACTACCTCAAACACCGCCTGGCGGACACCTTCGACCTGCCGTACGACCGGCCGTGCAAGCACGAGTTCGTGGCTTCGGCGGCGACCATCAAGCGTGAGACCGGAGTGCGCACGCTCGATATCGCCAAGCGCCTGATCGACTTCGGGTTCCACCCGCCGACCATCTACTTCCCGCTCATCGTCGAGGAGGGGATGCTCATCGAACCCACCGAGACCGAAGCGCTCGAGACCATCGACGATTTTGCCGACACCCTCATCGCCATCGCCGCCGAGGCCCGCACGGACCCCGGTACGGTGACCACGGCGCCCCACACGGCACCGGTACGCCGGCTCGACGAGGCGACTGCGGCACGACAGCCCAACCTGCGGTGGCGACCGATGTCCGGCGCCGAGACACCCTGCCCCGACTGATGAACGATTCTTCACCAGATCACGATTTGACAGCCGGATAGCGGCGGATACCCTTCACGACCATGGAAGGCCGCTCCATCCGGGAGATCGTCTGGGCCCGCCTCCGTCGCGACAAGGTCGCGATGTTCTGCCTTGGGCTGCTGGTCACGATGTACTTGATCGCGATCTTCGGTCCGTTCGTGCTCGGGCTGTTCGGACTCGACCCGTACAAGCTGGACAAGGGCGCCATCAGCGACCTTGGCGGCAAGCCGAATCTCGACTGGGGAGGAATCAGCCCCGAACATCCACTCGGGGTGGAGTGGGGGACCGGTCGCGACATCCTGGCCCAGCTTGTCTACGGCCTGCGCATCTCGCTGATAATCGCCACCAGTGCGACCATCATGACGGTCTGCATCGGAACGGTCATCGGGATCATCGCCGGCTACTCAGGCGGTACGGTCGACACCCTGCTGGGTCGCCTGATGGACCTGATCCTGGCCTTCCCGTTCCTGCTCATCCTGCTCGCACTGTCGGGTGTCCTCACCCAGCGCCTCACCGACCTTGGCGTCCCGGCGGGGAATCCGTCGCGGATCCTCTATCTCATCCTGGTCCTGAGCGTCTTCGGCTGGACCTATCTCGCACGTATCGTGCGCGGTCAGGTCCTCAGCCTTCGCGAGCGTGAGTTCGTGGAGGCATCAGTGGCACTCGGCGCCAGTCGTCGGCGGATCCTGTTCGGCGAGATCCTGCCCAACCTGTGGGCACCGATCCTCGTCTACACGACCCTGACGCTCCCCGCGTACATCGGGTTCGAGGCGGCGATCTCGTTCCTCGGCGTCGGCGTGCTGCCGCCGGAGACGACGTTCGGTGCCATGCTCGCCAACTCGGTGAGCTACTTCAATGTGGTCCCAACGTACCTGTTCATCCCGGGCACCATCCTTGTCATCCTTGTCGTGTCGTTCAACCTGCTTGGCGACTCGATCAGGGACGCATTGGACCCCAAGACCAGGTACTGAACGGACGTCGGTCACGGGCTCTGGGAGGGGCCACGGGACCGTCGCTTGCGCTCCGGATGGGCGCACTGTGTAAAATCCGGCCGCTATGCCGCATCGGGAGATCCCCGGTGCGACCCTGTTGGAGGAGTAGAGAATGGTGAGTACCAGCGTGCGGGCCCGCCGCGCGTGGAGCCTCCCGGTCGTCGCAGCACTCGTGCTGACGGCGTGCGGAGGCGCGACGTCGAGCCCAAGTGCCGCCCCGACGAGCGGTGGCGCGACCGCGGCCCCGACCACGGGCGCCAGCGTCGCCCCGACCGAGTCGGCGACGGCCGGCGGTCCGCAGAAGGGCGGCACCATCTACCTGCTGACGCAGGCGGAGCAGTGGAACCAGGTCGACCCGCAGCGGGTCTACACCGGCGAGGACCTCGCGTTCTTCGGTGGGACCATCATGCGCGGTCTCCTGTCGTACAAGTACAGCGAGGATCCGACCGAGGGCACCAGCCTGGAGCCGGACATGGCGACCGACCTTGGGACCGCCACCGACGGTGGCAAGACCTGGTCGTTCACGCTGCGTGACGGCGTGACCTGGCAGGACGGCACCCCGGTCGCCTGCGCCGACATCGCCTATGGCGTGTCGCGCACGTTCGCGACCGACGTCATCAACCAGGGACCGACCTACGCGATCGCGTATCTCGACATCCCCAAGGATGCCGATGGCTCGTCCGCCTACAAGGGCCCCTACAAGGGCACCGGGCAGGACCTGTTCGACAAGGCCGTCGTGTGTGACGGCAACACCATCACCTTCCACCTGAACCAGGTCGTCGCGGACTTCAACTACGCGACCACGCTTGGCTTCTTCGCCGTCCGCAAGGCTGACGACACCGGCGAGACCTACGGCCAGCCGGGTTCGCTCGTCGTGTCCAACGGCCCATACAAGGTCGAGAGCTACTCGACCGGCAACGGCGGCAAGATGGTCCTCGTGCGCAACGAGAACTGGAAGCCCGAGTCCGACCCGGCCCGCAAGGCCCTGCCGGACAAGTGGGAAGTCAACTTCGGCATCGACCCCAAGGTCCTTGACCAGCGGCTGATGGCGGGTGCGGGCAACGATGCCTTCGCCCTCCAGTATGGTGGCGTCCAGCCGGAGAACCTGGCCACGATCTTCAAGGATCCGGAGACGCCGAATCCCGACTTCGTCAACAAGGCGGTCAGCGGCTTCGACCCGTACACCCGCTACTACTGGATCAACGTCCAGAAGGTCAAGAACCCGAAGATCCGCCAGGCCATGGCCGTGGCGCTCGATCGGGACGCGATCCGGACCAACCAGGGTGGCGCGTTCGTCGGCTCCTATGCCGACGGTGCGATCAAGCCGAACATCGGTCAGGACTACGCCCCGACCGGTCTTTGGGACTCGTACTTCGGTCAGCCTGTCCCCGACAGTGGTGACCCGGAACTGGCCAAGAAGCTGATCGCCGAGTCCGGCGAGGCGGCTCCGACCGTCGTCTTCAACTTCGCGGACACCCCGACGAACCAGAAGACCGCGGCCATCGTCATCGAGTCGCTGGGCAAGGCCGGGATCACGGTCACGCCCGCGCCGCTCGAGCCGGGCCAGTACTACAGCATCGTCTTCGATCCGGAGAAGGCCGGTGACTTCGGCACCGGTGGCTGGGGTGCCGACTGGCCGAACGCCTCGACGGTCATCCCGCCGCTCTTCACCCAGGAGGGTGGCTGGGACCTGTCGCAGGTCGAGGACGCGGACTTCAATGCAGCGGTCAAGGCGGCCCAGGCCGAGCTCGACCGCGGCAAGCAGGCCACCATGTGGCAGGCGCTCAACAAGCAGGCCGCCGAGGAGATGTGGGTCATCCCGACCTTCTTCGGCCTCAGCCAGACCCTTGCCGGTGGCAAGGTCGGCCCGGTCTACCGCTGGCCGGCCTACGGCTCATGGCCGTACGGTCAGATGGGCGTGACCCAGTAGGGTCGGGCCACAAGCACGAGTTTGATCCGGACCTCACGGTCCGGGTGACGCCTCCGGGGGAGCGGCATCGCCGCTCCCCCGAGCGTATCCTCGTCAGACCCAGTCGCTGAAGCAGAGGAAGGCAACGTGGGCGCCTACCTGGTCCGCCGAGTCCTGTCGATGTTCGTCCTGCTCTTCCTCGTCAGCCTTGCCGTCTTCTTCCTGTTCAACATGTTGCCGGGTGACCCGGCCCGGTTGACCTGCGGCAAGGCGTGCACCCCACAGATCATCGAGGCCAACCGGCGACGACTCGGCCTTGATCAGCCGCCACTGACCCAGTACACGACGTTCATCTCGGGGATCTTCCTGGGGCGCGAGTTCTCGTCCGACTCGCCCAAGCCGATCCAGTGTCCGGCACCGTGCCTTGGCTACTCGTTCAACAGGCACGAGACGGTGACCTCCCTGATCTCGCGCGCGGCACCGGTCACCTTCTGGCTGGCCATCGGCGCCTTCGCCATCTGGATCGTCATCGGCATCTCGGGCGGCATCTACGCCGCCCTGCGACGCGGTCGCTGGCAGGACCGGGTGATCGTCGGTGCCTCGCTCATCGGCTACTCGCTGCCGTCGTTCTTCATCGGACTCGTCCTGATCCTGTTCATAATCATCAAGCTCCAGTGGTTGCCGTTCCCGTCGTATGTCCAACCATGGGAGAACCCCGTCCAGTTCCTCCAGACCATGCTCCTGCCCTGGATCGTGCTGGCGGTCCTGAATGCGGCGTTCTACGTTCGGCTCACCCGCAACCAGGTCCTGGAAACGCTGGGTGAGGACTACGTGCGGACGGCGCGCGCCAAGGGCCTCCCGGAGCGGACGGTCATCACGAAACACGCGCTCCGGGCGGGGCTGACCCCCATCGTCACCGCGGCCGGTCTCGATCTCGCCTTCCTGCTCGGCGGCGCGATCATCTCGGAGAACATCTTCAGCCTGCCGGGACTCGGCAACCTTGCCGTCGGCTCGGTGACCGACTCGGATCTGCCGTTGATCGCCGGGATCACCCTGATGACCGCGACCATCATCATCGTCGCCAACATGGTCGTTGATGTGCTGTACGTGGTCATCGATCCACGGGTCCGACTCTCGTGACGGCCCCTGTGGAGACGGGGGAGCGCCCCTTCCTGTCCGTCGAGGACCTCGCGGTCGCGTTCCCGACCGAGGACGGCCTCGTGCGTGCGGTCGATGGCGTCAGTCTCTCGCTCGACAAGGGTCGGACCCTGGCCATCGTGGGCGAGTCGGGCTCGGGCAAGAGCGTCACCGCCCAGACGATCATGGGTCTCATCGACCGCAGCTATGCCCAGGTCTCCGGCGAGATCTGGCTTGACGGCCAGGAGCTGTCGAGCCTGACGATCCCCGAGATGCAGGCGCTCATGGGCGACGAGATCGCGATGATCTTCCAGGATCCGATGTCCAGCCTGCACCCGTTCAAGCGGGTCGGTGACCAGATCATCGAGGCCATCCTGGTCCACCGCAAGATCGGCCAGAAGCAGGCGCGTCAGGAGACCATCGACATGCTCCGCCGGGTCGGGATCCCGGCCGTCGAGCGCCGCGTGGACGCCTATCCGCACCAGCTCTCGGGCGGCATGCGCCAACGCGTGATGATCGCCATGGCCCTTATCAACCACCCGACGCTGCTCATCGCCGACGAGCCGACGACCGCCCTCGATGTCACCGTCCAGGCTCAGATCCTGGACCTTATCAGCGGACTCCAGGACGAGTTCGGGATCACCGTGATCATGATCACCCACGACCTCGGCATCGTCGCCGATGTCGCCGACGAGGTCGCGGTGATGTACGGGGGTCGGGTCGTGGAGAGGGCCGCCACCGGGGTCATCTACGATCGGCCGGAGATGCCCTACACGCTTGGGCTGCTGTCGTCCGTGCCGCGCATGGACCGCGAGCTCGGTCGCCGGCTGGATCCGATCCGGGGCAACCCGCCGTCTCCGATCCGTCTCCCACCGGGGTGCGTCTTCCAACCGCGCTGTGATTACTGGGAGCGGGTGCCGGGTGACCTGTGTCAGACCGTCAGACCTGACCTGCTCGCCTCGGAGCCCGGCCATCTCGTGCGCTGTCATCTGAAGGTCGATGAGCGGCGCCAGATCGCCTCCGATGTGCTCCATGGCTTGACCGTGAGCGAGCCCGCCGGGGGTGCGTCGTGAACGGTTCGCCCGGGACGACCGGCGCGTCGACAGCCACCACGACGGGCGCGTCCACCAACGGCGCGGCGGGAGACGTCCTGCGGGTCGTCGATCTGCGGACCCACTTCCCGGTCAAGTCGCGCGGGATCATCTCGCGCACCGTCGGCTGGGTGAAGGCCGTCGACGGGGTCGATTTTCACGTCGGCCCCGGCGAGACCCTCGGTCTGGTCGGCGAGAGTGGCTCGGGCAAGACGACTGTGGCACGGTCGGTGCTCAAGCTGACGAAGGCGACGAGCGGTCAGATCGAGATCGACGGCACGGACGTCACGAGGCTGTCGCGTCAGGAGATGATGCCGGTCCGGCGCAAGGCCCAGATGATCTTCCAGGACCCGTACGGGGCACTCAACCCGCGCCACACCGTGGGCCACATCATCGGCACTCCGTTCGAGGTCCAGGGCGTGGAGCCGCCGGGCGGGGTCAAGAAGGCCGTCCACGAGCTCATGGATCGCGTGGGCCTCAACCCGGAGCACTACAACCGCTATCCGGTCGAGTTCTCGGGAGGCCAGCGGCAGCGCATCGGGATCGCCCGAGCCATCGCCCTGCGCCCCAAGCTGATCATCTGCGACGAGCCGGTGTCTGCCCTCGACGTATCAGTCCAGGCGCAGATCCTGAACCTGCTGCTCGACCTTCAGACCGATTTCGGGATCGCCTACCTGTTCGTCGCCCACGACCTTGCGGTGGTCCGCCAGGTGTCGCACCGGGTCGCCGTGATGTACCTCGGCAAGATCATGGAGACGGCACCGCGCGAGGTGCTGTACTCGACCCCGCTCCATCCCTACACGCATTCGCTCCTGTCGGCGATGCCGATCCCCGACCCGATGCTCCAGAAGGCGCGTCCGCGGATCCTGCTCGAGGGCGACCTGCCGAGCCCGGTGGACCCGCCCAGTGGATGCGTCTTCCGGACGCGCTGCTTCCAGGCGCAGAAGCGTTGCGAGTTGGAGGTACCCAAGCTCATCGAGCTGGCACCCGGTCACCAGGTCGCCTGTCACTTCCCGATCGCGACGCTGCCCGACACGATCAAGCGTGGCGGCAGCCACGGGCACGGGATCGCCGCTGCGGCGGCAGCCGCGACTGCGGCGGCCACCGAGGCAGCCGACGCGCTCGATGCCGCCAACATCCTGACGGCGCCCGAGCCACCGGACGTCGACCAGGCGCCCACGATGATGAACCTGCCACGGGCCGACGACCCGTCGGTCGCAGAGCCGCCGATCGGCCACTGAGGGCTCTCGCCCACCGAGGGCTCTCGGCAGGAGATACCACGCTCGTGACGTCCATCCGGGTCTCACTCGCGCAGATCGCCCCGCGGCTCGGGGTGCTCGACGAGAACCTGGCACGACATCGCAGCCTGCTCGCGGAGGCCAGGGCGGGCGGCGCGGATCTGGTCGTCTTCCCGGAGCTCGGGCTGACCGGCTACCAGCTCCAGGATCTCGCCGCCGAGGTCGCCATGTCGGCCGATGATCCGCGTCTGGCCGAGCTGGCCGCCCTTGCCATCGACTTCTCGGCCGTCGTCTCGTTCGTCGAGGAATCGACCGATCACCGACTGTTCATCGCCGCGGCCCTGCTCGAGGACGGGGTCGTTCGGCACATCCATCGAAAGCTCTACCTCCCGACCTATGGGCTGTTCGATGAGCGGCGCTTCTTTGCCGCCGGCGACCAGCTGCGGGCCGTTCCATCGCGTCTGGGAGTCGGGGTCGGCCTGGGCGTGTGCGAGGACTTCTGGCACCTGTCCGTCCCCCAGGTTCTGGCCCTGGACGGGGCCCAGATCCTGATCAACGTGTCGTCGTCGCCCGGCCGCGATCTGGCGGCCACCCACGAGGTCGGCCTCGGCACCGCGACCTCGTGGCGGACGCTGATGCGGACTTACGCTCAGCTGACGACCTCGTTCGTGGTCTTCTGCAACCGCGTCGGCGTGGATGAGTCGATCTCGTTCTGGGGTGGCTCCGAGGTCATCGACCCGACCGGGGCAGCGGTCCTCAGCGCACCGCTCTACGACGAGGGGCTGTTCACGGTCGACATCTCGGTCGCGGACATCAGACGCGAGCGCATCGGTCTGCCGCTGCTGCGCGACGAGCGGCCGGAGCTCCAGGTCCGCGAACTGGAGCGGATAGTGGCCGAGCGGGCGGGCCTCGCCGAGGACCTGACCGGTGAGGCGGTGAACCGGTGAGCGCCCGGCCGGCGTTCGATCTGCCGGCCGAGCTGACCATCGACACCGACGTCGCGCGGCGCGTCATCGGGGAGTTCATCCGCGGACAGCTCCGGCAGGCCGGGTTCGAGCGGGCGGTCCTCGGGCTGTCGGGCGGCATCGACTCCGCGCTCGTCGCCTACCTCGTGGCAGAGGCCATCGGCGCCGACCGGCTGCTGTGCGTCCTGATGCCGTACCGGACGTCCTCGCCGGCGTCGCGGGCCGACGCCGAGACGGTCGTCGAGCGCCTCGGTTGTGCGTCGGAACTGGTCGAGATAAGCCCCATGGTGGACGCGTTCTTCGGTGTGGACGCCGAGGGCGCGGATCCCGACGCGAGCCCGCTGCGTCGCGGGAACTTCATGGCCCGGATGAGGATGGCGGTCCTGTACGACCGGTCGGTGACGTGGGGCGGGCTTGTCGTGGGCACCGGCAACAAGACCGAGTCGCTCATCGGCTACACGACGGTCTTCGGCGACAACGCCTGCGCGTTCAACCCGATCGGCGACCTGTACAAGAGCCAGGTCCGCCAGTTGTCCGCCGCACTCGGGGTGCCCGACGGGATCATCGGCAAGCCGCCGTCGGCGGACCTGTGGCCGGGCCAGACCGATGAGAGCGAGGCCGGGTTCAGCTATCCCGAGCTCGATCGACTGCTCTACTTGCGGATCGACAAGCGGCGTTCGGTGGACGAGGTGGTCGAACTCGGCTTTGATCGGGCGTTCGTGGAGCGCGTCGATCGGATGATCGCCGGGGCCGAGTTCAAGCGTCAGGTCCCACCGATCGCCAAGCTTGGGCCGCGTACAGCGGGCGTGGACTACCTGTACCCGCGCCGACGGCCTGGCTCAGCCCGGTCGTGACGGGCCCTGCCGATGCGGCCGGCGGGGTCCTGTACGTGGTGGCCACGCCGATCGGCAATCTCGGCGACGTGACGCTGCGGGCGCTCGAGGTCCTCGCCGCAGTTCCGCTCATCGCCGCCGAGGACACGCGGATCACGGCTCGTCTCCTCGCACGCCATGGGATCAAGACAGCGATGACCAGCTTTCACGCGCGAAGCAGTCCCGGACGCCTGGCATCCCTTCTCGCCCATCTGCGCGGTGGTGCGGATCTTGCCCTGGTCACGGACGCCGGGACGCCGCTGGTCAGCGACCCGGGGCTTGATCTGACACGGGCCTGGCTGGGCGAGGGTGGCCGCGTCGTCCCGATACCGGGTGCGTCAGCCGTTCTGGCTGCGGTCGTGGCGAGTGGCGTGGTCGAGGCGCGCTGGATCTTCGAGGGGTTCCTGCCGCGCACCGGTCGCGAGCGACGCGAGCGGATCGCGGCGATCCTCGCCGATCCGCGGGCGAGCATCTTGTACGAGGCTCCGGGCCGACTGACGGCCACTCTCCGGGATCTCGTCGCGGCCGGAGGCGCGGACCGGCCGGGAGCGATCTGCCGGGAGCTGACCAAGCTCCACGAGACCGTGGATCGTGGCACGCTCGGGTCGCTGGCCGCCGCCGCAGCCGATGGACGGATCCATGCTCGTGGGGAGTTCGTGCTGGTCGTGGGGGCCGATAGAAGCGAGGGACATCACGTGGGTGGTGCAAGTGGCGCAGGTGCCGCGGGTCGATCGGCGTCTGGGGGGGCTTCGGACGCTTCGTTGGACGCCGCGCGAACGGAGGTCGAGGCACTCGTCGCCTCCGGCATGGCGCGCGGCGAGGCAGCCAGGACCGTCGCGCTGTCGAGCGGTCTGCCGCGGCGTCTCCTGTACGGGGCTACTCCGCTGCGGGATGTCCCGGCCGACCCGAGCCCGAACGGGTAGCAGACGCTTTCATGGCGCGCTACCGTAACGGCCTGATGCGCCTCCGCCCACGTCCGATCCCAGGGGTCCCGTGTCGATGACCACGTCGGCGTTGGTGCGTTCGACACCGGGGCGGATCCCGGTCACCTATGTCGTCACGCTCGTCCCGCTGGCCGCCGCGCTGAACATCGTCGGCGGGATGCTCAACGAGACGCTCAAGTTGCCGACGTTCCTTGACATGATCGGGACGTGCGTCGCGGCGATCGTGCTCGGGCCGTGGTGGGGCGCGCTGGTCGGGATCATCACCAACATCGGCGGGGCGTTCATCACCGGCCCGGTCAACATCCCGTTTGCGCTGGCCAATGTCGCGGGCGCCCTGGTGTGGGGTTACGGCGTCCGATCGTGGGGGCTTGGTGCTTCGCTGACGCGTTACTTCTTCCTCAACATCCTGGTCGCCCTCGCGGTGACAGCGGTGGCGGCACCGATCGTCGTGTTCGTGTTCGGCGGCGCCACCGGGCATTCATCGGATGCCATCACCGCTGCCTTTGCCCAGGCCGGCAACGACCTGCTCGCCTCGGTCTTCGCCTCGAACATCATCGTCACGCTGGCCGACAAGGTCATCGCCGGCTTCGTCGGGCTCGCCATCATCGAGGCGCTCCCGCCGAACCTGACCCGGGGCCTGCG
>CAYNGM010000018.1:14394-15485 GCA_964396565.1 uncultured Anaerolineaceae bacterium
GGGGTCCTGGCCGTCGCGATGCCCGCGGTCGTGGACCAGATGGACTCGGTGGTGGCCGGCGGCAGCGCCACGTTCGTCCTGTACGGCATGAGCGTGCTGATAGGGATCTTCGTCATCATCGCCGGGGTGATGGTGTTCGTCGTCCGGGATTGAACCAGCGAACGAAGCCGCAAGGCGAGCCGGTGATCGTCCTTGAGGGGTTCGGGTTCACCTACGACGATGCGCCCGAACCGGCCCTGACCGGGGTCGACCTCGTGATCGAGCGCGGTGAGACCGTCGGTATCATCGGCCTCAACGGGGCGGGCAAGTCGACCTTGGCCATGTGCCTCAACGGTGTGGTCCCGAACCTTCTTCCGGGCGCGGTTTCCGGCTCGATCCGAGTGGCCGGGATGGACCCGACCAGCACCCCGGTCCGCGAGATGGCTCGCATGGTCGGCCTCGTCCTCGATGACCCCGGTGCGCAGATGAGCCAGCTGACGGTCGCCGAGGAGGTGGCATTCGGCCTGGAGAACCTGGGTGTGGGTCCGCTGGAGATGGGGGCGCGTATCGACTCCGTCCTGGGGGCGGTCGGGCTCGCGGGGCTCGAGGAGCGCTCGCCACTCGAGCTCTCGGGCGGCCAGCAGCAGCGACTGATCATCGCAAGTGTCCTCGCGATGCGCACCGGGGTGCTGGTCCTCGATGAGCCGACCTCCAACCTGGACCCCGCCGGGCGCGACGACCTTCTCGAGATCGTGCGTCAGCGCCGGCGCCATGATGGGCTGACCGTCGTCATCGTCGAGCACGACATCGATGCCCTGGCGGCATCCGTCGAGCGCATCGTCGTCCTCGACACCGGGAGGATCGTCCTGGATGGACCCGTGCGGGACATCCTTGGCCGGGTGGATGTCCTGGCTGGGCTCGGGTTGCGCCCACCGGCGGTGACCGAGGTGGTGGCAGCACTCGCCGGGCCTGGCAGCGCCCGACTTCCCGTCACGCTGGCGGAGGCGGTCGACTGGTTTTCGGGAGGTCCGGAGACGGCGGGCCAGACGCCCGCGCCGGCGCCCGGTGTGTCGGCTGTGGTGGCGCCCGGTGTGTCGGCTGTGGTGGCGCCC
>CAYNGM010000019.1:0-8964 GCA_964396565.1 uncultured Anaerolineaceae bacterium
CCGGACGACGTGACGAAGCACGACCCATCCACGACATACAGATTCGGCACGTCGTGCGCCCGGTTCCAGCGGTCGACGACGGAGGTCGTCGGGTCATCGCCCATCCGGGCTGTCCCCAGCAGGTGCCAACCCGAGTAGCGCATCAGGCGATCGACCTCGATCCGGTAGGCGCCCGCGGCGTCGAGGGACTCCCGCGCTCGCTCGATATGGAAGTCAAGCATCCGCCGCGAGTTGTCCGACATCCGGTAGTGGACCTCCGGTGCCGGGATGCCAGACGAGTCAGTGACCGTCGACGAGAGCGTGATGTGGTTGGCGACATCCGGCAGGTCCTCAGCGAAGAGGCCCCAGTTGGCGCCATGGCCAAGGGTCGCGCGGACGTGAAGGTGATGGTCCGGACCCCATATCTGCTCGCCGGCGCGGCTCGGCAACGCGGTGTTGATCGGACCACCGGTCGGTGCCAGGCCCCAGCGGGCACCACGGACGAAGCCACGTCGCTCATCGGTCTCGTAGAACTCGAGCGACTCGATGAGGTCGCCGAACTGACCGGCCCAGCTGCGCAATGGCTCGTCGAAGAGGCCGGCGACGTTGGCGAACGGATGCATCATCAGCCGCTTGCCGACCAGGCCAGAGTCGTTCGCGAGACCGTCCGGGTGGCGTGGAGAAGTCGAGAGCAGCAGCAGGCGCGGCGTCCCGATGGCGTTCGCGGCAAGCACCGTGATCTTGGCGGCCTGGAAGTGCTCCCCACCTTCCCGATCGACCCATGTGGCTCCGGTGACGAGGCCCTTCGCGTCGGTCTCGAGTCGTCGGACTCGCGCCCCGGTCACGAGCGTCGCCCCGAGTGCGATCGCCTTCGGCCAGTGGGTCAGGTCGGCGGACGCCTTCGCCCCCTCGTTGCAGCCGGACTGGCAGGTGCTCCGCTGGACGCACGGGCGACGACCGTCGTAGGCGACCGAGTTGATGGCGTTGAATTCCGGCCACCAGTGCCAGCCGAGCTTGGTCATACCCCGGGCGACCTTGAGGCCGGCCGCGCCGATCGGCAGCGGCGGCATGGGTGCATCCTCGGAGTCCGGCGGGTAGGCCGGGTCGCCGGGCAGACCCGAAACACCGAACTGGCGGTCCGTCCGATAGTAGTAGGGCAGCAGCTCGAAGTAGTCGATCGGCCAGTCGTCGGCGATGCCATCGAGCGAGCGCACACGGAAGTCGGACGGCAGCGCTCGGGGCCAGGCGCCAGCGAAGATGATCGTGGACCCACCGACCGCGCTGTACATGAGTGGCGATACGGGCGTGTCGTCCTCGACGATCGGGTAGTCATCCGCAAGCCCACGGAGGTTGGGGCTCGTCGCCCAACGCTTGCGTGCCTGGAGTTCCCAGTCGAGCTTGTTGCCCGGATAATCGGCCCGGTCAAGCCAGTCACCCTGCTCGAGGCACACGACCGAGAAGCCCGCCTCCGCCAGGCGCAGGCCGACGACGCCTCCGGATGCGCCGGCGCCGACGATCAGGACGTCTGCGGGTTCCATCGCCACTCCAGCCTCCTCCCGATACCTTGTCAGGACCGGGCGAGCGACGGGGCGGCCGACGCCACTGACGGTATCGTCGCCGCGCCGGTCGGATCCAGCAGGCCCACCTCGCGCAGGACGTCGGCTAGACCGGCACGCTCCGCCTCGCTGATCCCGAGAAGCGGCTTGCGGACATGGGTGTGCTCGAGGACGCCCAGGAGTCGCAGACACTCCTTGAGCCGAACGCGATAGTCACCGACGGGGGCGGCGAAGACGACATCGGCCAGGCGCTGCACCCGCCGTCCGAGGGCGAGTGCGTCGTCGGCCCGACCCTGCTGCCACGCGTCGATCATCTCGACCTGCTCGCGGGTCATCACCGCGCCGAAGCCGATCAGCGCGCCCGTCGCCCCGAGGACGAACGACTCCAGGATGAAGTTGTCATTGCCGGTCAGCAGGGTGATCCGGCGGGGCAGCTGCGGCAGGAGGCGGGCGGTGTCCACGAACCGCCTGGCATCGAACGATGCCTCCTTGATCGCGACGACGCCCTCGACCGAGGCCATCGCGGCGAGCGTGTCCGCCTCGTAGTTCACGCCGGCCAAGGCGGGCTGGAGCTGGAACAGGATGAGCGGCAGACCGACCTGGGCGATCGCCTCGTGGTACTGGACGGGAACGCGAGGATCGAGCGGCTGGGAAAGGTAGGCCGGGATCGGGAAGCACAGCAGCGCATCGGCGCCCGCCGCCCTGAAGTCGCTGGCCTGGCGGACGGCTGCCTCCGTTGAGGGGCCGGCCAAACCAGCCACGATCGGCAGGTCCGTGACCTCGCGGACGATGTGCAGGATCCGGACCCTCTCGTCGTGGGTCAAGTGCGGACCTTCGCCGGTGTCGACGTTGATGGCCAGGGCGACCGGACCCTGCGCGGCTACCCAGGCGATGTATCGGCGGAGCGCCGGCTCATCGATCCGACCATCACCATCCATGGGCAGGACGGTCGCGGGGATGAGCCCGTCGAGGTTCAGGGCCATGACAGTCCTCCAGTCGGGGCCGGGACGAATGTAACCGTTTTCTATCCTACTCCTCGCCGGCCCTCCATGCATCCTCGCGGGTCCCGTGCACTACGACACGCGGCAGACGCGGACCGAAGGCACAGAACACCTCGTTCGGGATCGAACCACGCAGCCGCGCCAGGTCCACGGCGCTGATCCGCTCGTCACCCTGAGCCCCGAGCAGCACGACCTCGTCGTCGGGGTCGACCCCTGGTGCGTCGGTCACATCGGCGCAGACCGAATCCATCGAGACCCTGCCGACCAGCGGCACCCGCCTGCCACGCACGATGGCAACCGCCCCCGGCCAATACCGACGGGTCCAGCCATCGGCATACCCGATCGGCAACGTTGCGATCCGGCTGGGACGCTGGGAGGTCCACTCTCCCCCGTAGCCGACGGAGGCGCCGGCCGGCAGATCCTCGACGCGGATCGGCCTGACCTTGACCGTCATCGCCGGTCGCAGCTCGCGTGCGATCGGCTGCATGCGGGACGTAGGAACGACATCCACACCGAGTTCGCCATAGAGACCAAGGCCGATGCGGACCATGTCCAGCGTCGGCGCGGTCTCGCACACGAGGCCCTCGGTCGCGGCGACATGTCGGATCGGGGCGGGACGAGCAGACGCGGTGACCTGGTCGATCCCAGCTCGCGAGGCGGTGTCGTAGACGGTGATCTGGTCGGCCGAGCGCCGTGCGTCGCTGCCGTCAGCAAGGTGGGTCCAGATACCGACGATGTCGACGCGTGGTGACTCGACGACGGCCGCGATGGCGTCGCCGACGTCGCCAGGCCGTAGACCGCTGCGACCCATCCCGGAGTCGATCTCCAGGTGCAGACGCAGCCGCGCGTCCGGATACCGATCGGCGATCGGGCGCCAGGCATCAAGGGTCCGCCTGGTCGCATCAGGTCCGGACACGCTCAGCTCGATGTCGGCGTCAACGGCTGCCTCGACTGCATCGCGCGGAACGGTGTAGACGACGAGGATCGGGCCGGTCAGGCCGGCGCTGCGAAGCTGGAGTGCCTCCTCGATCGACACGACCATGAGCCGATCGCACCCTCCCTCGAGCGCCGCCTGCGCGGCCGGGACGAGACCGTGGCCATAGCCATTCGCCTTGACCATCAGGCCCAGTCGCGTGCTCGCTGGTATGGCCCGCCGAAGGGTCCTCGCGTTGTGGGCGACAGCATCGGCGTCGATCTCGATCCAGGCACGGGCGGACGGGGTGGTCATGCCGGAAATCTTGGCATGGGCTGCTCCCACGGTGCGGGGTCGGTCGACATGCGCGTGTCAGTTGACCGGGAGATCAGCAGACGGCTATCCTCGATAATCGATCATCCCAAGCCAAGACGCGATCAAAGGAGCACGATGGGCCAGCTCGACATCTTCAGCCTGGACGGTCGGGTGGCCCTCATCCCAGGCGGCAGCGGCGGGATCGGCTCGGCGCTGGCGACCGCATTCGCGGGTGCTGGTGCTCGTGTCGCGATCTCCGGACGGACTCGCGAGGCATGCGAGGTGACGGTCGCAGCGGTCGAGGCGGTCGGAGGCGAGGGCCTCGCGGTGACCGGCGACGCGACGGTCGAAGCCGATGCAGAGCGGATGGTCGGCGAGACGATCGCCCGCTTCGGTCGGCTCGACATCCTGGTCAACGCTGTGGGGGGCGGCGCCGGGAAGGTACTTCACCCGGCCGAAGCCTATCCGCGCTCCGACTGGGACTGGATCATGGAACTCAATGTCCGGAGCACCCTCCTGCCGAGCCAGGCCGCAGCCACGGCCATGATCGCGGCGGGCCACGGCGGTGCGATCCTGAACATCACTTCCGTCCGGGCGAACCTGGCCATAAATGCCGGGTACTCCGCATACGTGGCCGCCAAGGGCGCCGTGAGTTCGCTGACACGACAGTGGGCGACCGAGTGGGCGAAGCACGGGATCCGGGTCAACGCGATCATGCCGACCTTCGTCGACACGCCCCAGGTCGCGATGCTTCTCGAGGATCCTGCGTTCAAGGCCGGGATCGTCAGCCGTATCCCGCTCGGCCGGGTCGGCGAGACGTCGGACATCGTCGGACCGGCCATCTTCCTCGTCTCCGATGCCGCCTCGTTCGTGACCGGGCACATCCTGACCATCGATGGCGGCCTGACGGCGACCCAGTGACGGGCAGCGGCGCGCCGGACCTGGGCCTGGAACAGGTCACCCCCAACATCTGGACGACCACCAGGCTGCGTGGCTGCAATCCATCGTTCGTGGTCACCTCCGACGGGGTGGTGGCCATCGATACGCCACAACTTCCCACCCGGGCCGTCGCCATGCGCAAGGCGGCTGAAGCTCATGGCCCGATCCGCTACCTGATCAACACCGAGCACCACGTCGATCACATCTTCGGCAACCACTGGTATCGCGGTGCCGGCGAGGTGGTCAACCACCAGGCGCTCTGGGAGATCTTCATGGATCCGGGCGCTGCGCTTGACCCCTTCGCCTACGCGCTCGAGGCCATCCCGACCGATGATCCCGACGGCACCGCCCTGCTGCCCGATCGCGACGCGTACTACGCGGACCTGCCGCGAGGCACCGTCGTGTTCACGGGGGATCTCACGCTGCGTGTCGGTGGGCATACCTTCGAGTGCCTGTGGACTCCCGGCCATACCCCCGGACAACTCGCTGTCCACGTTCCGCAGGAGCGCGTGGTGTTCACCGGCGACACCATCTTCAGCGGCTGCCAGACCTGGCTGATGACCTCGAACGTCGACCAGTGGCTTGACGCCCTGGAGCGGATACGGACTCTTGACGTGGACCTGATCGTACCGGGCCACGGTCCGGTCGTGACCCTTGACTACGTACAGACCCAGCGGGCCGTCCTGCTCACCTGGAAGGCTGCTGTCGCCGACGCCGTGGCCAGGGGATGGACCTGCGAGGAGACCGTGGCAAGAGTGCGCTTCGACGATGCGTTCGGGCCCGTCGATGTGGGGCAGAGCTACATGATGGACCACATCCAGAACGAGAACGCACGCTCTCTCTGGACCAAGCTCACCGCGACCGGCTATTCGGAGGGTCGCTGAGGCACCGGCGACGACACCGCGCCGGGGCGGTCAGGCGCGACCCGCGGCGACCTCTTCCTCGCGAGTCCTTCCGGCGATCCGGATGAGATCCTCGTGGAGCTCGAACCAGATCCCGTGGTAGCTGTCGACCCGCGGTGAGGCGACGAACCGTCCGTCGCCAGCGTGGATCGCCGCGATCGCGCGGTCCAGCCGGTCCCGATAGGCAGCAAGTCGCGTGGGTCCGCCGGCGGTCCCCTCGAACCAACCGTGAGCGTCAGCATGAACGGCACCGAGCCGTGCCAGGACGGCGCGGTCGTAGTCTCCGTCCTGGTGGTCGTTGAGGACGCCGTTCGCCTCATCGCGGACCTGCCACGCCGTGACCACGGACTTCAATCGATGGTCGACGTGGATGAAGGCATCGAGGGCAGCCACGGCAGACTCCGGAGTCCACGCGCCACGTTCAGACTCGCGCACGAGCGCCGTTTGCGCCGAACCGGCCTCGGTCAGACGGACCGCACCAGCCGTCAGCGCCAGGAGGCCATCCCCAATGAGACCCTCCACCGGCCCGCGCACCTCGTCCTCCCCGGTTCCCAGGGCCGACGCGAGTCCAGAGAGGGTGGCCAGGCCCTTGATCTCGATCGCCAACAGCAACTCATCGATGTCGGGCGAGCTGTGGTCGGGAGCGGGTTCGGAGCCACGGGCAGGCTGCACTTCGACATGACCAGCCGCGTCCTGAGCGACCAGCCCGGATGACGAGGCAGGTTCGGGGTCGTGGATCGCGATGCCTGCGTCGGCGGCCCAGCCACGGAGGATAGCCATCTCCGGTGGAGCGGAGCTTGCGATCGCGATCTCACCGTCGAACACGTCACCAGTCACACCATCGATGGTCAACCACTCCCCGGCGACGATGCGGCGCACGTCGAAGAAGGCGGCGCCGTCCTCGATGCGCAGTGCGGTAGCGCCTACCACGGCCGGGATACCCCATCCGCGGGCAACGACTGCGGCGTGGCTGGCCAGGCCCCCACTGGCCGTCAGGATGCCGGCCGCCACAGTCATCCCATGGACGTCATCCGGTGAGGTCGTCGGTCGGACCAGGATCGCCGGCGTTCCCGCCTCAGACGCTGCGATGGCCGCCGCCGGGGTGAGCGCGACCGGCCCTCGACCGATGCCTGGTGATGCGCCGAGCCCACTTGCCAAAGGCCGCATGCCCCTGGCATCGACTTCAGTGACGAGTGGCGGGTCAGCGAGGATGTCCGCCACCCTGCGGACCGCCTGTGCCCGGTCGAGTGGAAACGATGGATCCTCGGCCATGTCGACGGCCATCCGCAGCGCGGCGCCCGGACTGCGCTTGCCGACCCGCGTCTGGAGTAGCCACAACCTACCCTCCTCGATCGTGAACTCGATATCGCACAGGTCCGCGGCGTGTCGTTCCAGCTGGTCGGCGGCCACGCGCAACTCCGAGGCGACACGCGGAAGCCGCTCATCGAGGTAGGCGATAGGCCGCGTGGCATGGGTCCCCGCCACGACATCCTCCCCCTGGGCATCGAAGAGCACGTCACCGAAGAGTGTCGGCGCACCCGTCGCCGGGTCACGCGTGAACAGCACCCCCGTGGCGGAGTCGGTTCCGCGATTCCCAAAGACCATGGCCTGGATGGTTACCGCCGTACCGAGGTCGTCGGCGATTCCCTCGCGAAGTCGATACGTCTGCGCACGTGAGCTCTGCCAGGAGCGAAAGACGGCCTCGATGGCAAGTCGCAGCTGACGCCACGGGTCGTCCGGCAGATCGATCCCGACGACTGACCGAAAGCTTGCTTCAAGCCGCTCATGGCACGACCGCGCGAACTCGGCATCACCAGCCGCTGCGGCCAGACCCGCGACGGTTGCCTGATCGAGGCCAAGGTTCAGGATCGTATCCATCATCCCGGGCATCGACACCGGGGCTCCTGATCTGACGCTGACCAGCAGTGGGTCGGCGGGATCACCGTAGCGCCGGCCGACCCTGGTTTCGAGCTGGGCCATCCGCTTGCGAAGCTCGGAGTCGAGCTCTGGTGGCCAGCCGTGAGCAAGGTACGTTCGACAGGTCTCGGTCGTCAGGACGAAGGCGGGCGGCACCGGGAGTCTCAGATCTCGCGCCATGACCGCAAGGTTGGCAGCCTTGCCGCCGCCCATGGCTCGCGCGAGCGCTGGATCTCTCGGGAGATCAAGGACATCGAGGGCGTAGGTCATCGGGCGTCCTCATGGAGAGCCGACCAGACACGCTCGGGGCTCAGCGGCAAGTCACGGATCCGCACGCCGACCGCATCAAAGACCGCGGCGGCCACCGCCGGCGCGACACACAGGAGGGCCCCCTCGCTCATGCCCTTCGCTCCGTACGGACCGGGTCCGTCACCGTTCTCGATGATGTCGCTCGTCATCTGTAGCGGGAGGTCCATCGTGGTCGGGATGCGGTAGTCGATCGCCCCGAGATTGCGGATCCTGCCTTCCTCATCAAGGATGATCCGCTCCATCAAGGTGTGGCCAAGGCCCATGATCGCGGCACCCTCATCCTGGCCACGCACCTGGGTCGGGTTCAGTGCCTTCCCGACATCCGACACGGTCACGTGTCGGGTCACGGTCACGTCGCCGGTCTCCCGATCGACCTCGACTTCGACCGCCGTCGCATTGAACTCGAAGAACGCCGACGTACCTCCGAGCGGATGCTTGGCATCGGGATCCTTGTGATGCTCGCCGATGCCGATGATCTCGCCGCCGAGTGGACCGAGCCCACGGACCACCACCTCCGCGACCGACATGGTTCGCTCACCGACCTTGACCAGGCCGTGTTCGACGACGACGTCGCTCGTCGCGACGCCCTCGAGTCGCGCCGCGATCCGGGCTACCTTCGAGGCGACATCGCGACAGGCCGCCTGGACCGCCCGACCCATGATCACCGTGGATCGGCTGGCCGAGGTCTGCTGGTCGTAGGGGACGACAGACGTGTCGCCCATCACGACAGCGATCCCTTCCATCGGTACGCCGAGCTCATCGGCGACTACCTGGGCGAAGATCGTGCGTGCCCCCTGGCCCATGTCGGACGTGCCCGAGTACAGGATGGCGCTGCCGTCGGCCAGCAGGCGCACGCTGGCGTGCGACAGTCCGGTCGTCGGTCCGGCCTTCAGGCCGACGGCGATCCCCCGTCCCCGTCCGGCTGGCGTCGGCTCGGTCCAGTCGATGAGTTCGGCCGCGCGTCGCAGGGTCATCGTCCAGTCTCCGTCGACCGGGGTGTCGCCCGGGATGAATGCGTGCCCACGTGGAGCGAGATTGCGTAGCCGAATTGCGACGGGATCCAACCCGAGGATCCTTGCCGCCTCGTCGAGGTTCGACTCGACCGCCCAGATCTGCTGGGGGTTGCCGAACCC
>CAYNGM010000019.1:8974-15369 GCA_964396565.1 uncultured Anaerolineaceae bacterium
GAAACGCGGTGGACGGCACCGTGTGCGAAAGAACGCTGCGGGCACGGATCCGCACCGCCGGTACGGCATATGGTCCGTTGGAGGTGAAGCTCCCCTTCCCGACCGTCCGGTCGGCGATGTCGGCATACGCACCGATCAGGTAGTCGGCGTTGATATCACGAAAGACGATCGTGCCGTCGGTTCGGAATCCGGTCCGCACCTGCACCCGCGACGCGCCTCGCCGGACGGCCTGGAAGCTCTCCTCAAGACTCAGGACAAGCCGGGTGGGCCGACCGGTCCGCAGTGCCAGGAACGCGACGATCGGCTCGTACTTGGCGTGCTGCTTGCCGCCGAACGCACCCCCCGGATCGGGGGCGATCACCCGCACCCTGGAGAGCGGCAGGTCCAGCACACCGGCCAGCACGCGGCGGAGCCAGTACGGGTGCTGGATCGCACTCCACACCGTGATCCCGCCGTCATCCGAGACTGCCATGAATGCGTGTGGCTCGATGGCGAACTGGGTCACCATCGGGAATACGTATACGCCCTCGACGACGACATCGGCGGCGGCCTCGGCCGCGCCAAGGTCGCCCCAGCCATAGCGGTGTTCGCGGAGGACGTTCGTCTCGCGCAGGTCGTCGCCCGGCCGCAGCGCGGGGTCCTGCACGAGTGGAGCGTCGGCTGCCAGGGCCTCATCGAGCGTCGTCACCGCCGGCAGGGGTTGGCAGGTGACGCGCACCAGGGCTGCGGCCTGCTCGGCGGCCTCGACCGTGTCGGCGGCGACCGCTGCGACCGGTTCGCCGTGATAGTGGACTTCACCGATGGCCAGCACCGGTCGATCGGCAAACTGCGGACCGAACCTGGGTATCGGCTGCGGCAGGTCGGCCGGCGTGAGGATCGTGCGCACGCCGGGAACCAGCCATGCCTCAGCCACATCGATCGAGTCGATGCGGGCGCGTGCATGGTCGACGGTCACGAGCTTGACGTGGAGCTCGCCCTCGAGATGGTGGTCGGCAACATACATCTGGCGACCGGTGACTCGATCACGGCCGCCGACCCGGACTGGCGATGTCCCGACCACGCTCACGTGGGTACCTCGTCAGCCGCAGCCATGACCGCTTCGATGATCTGCTCGTAGCCCGCACAACGGCACAGGTTGCCGGCAAGACCCTCCTCGACGTCCGCGCGGGTCGGGTGGGGGTTGGTCGCGAGCAGTGCGGCCGCAGACATCAGTTGACCGGGGATGCAGTAGCCGCACTGGACCGCCCCGCTGGCCAGGAACGCGGCCTGCAGGGGATGGATCCGTTCACCTGTAGCCAGGCCCTCGACCGTGGAGACGGACGCCTGATCAGCCTCGGCGGCGAGGACCAGACAGGCATCGACGCTGCGACCATCCATCAGCACCGTACACGCGCCACACTCACCGACGAGGCAGCACGACTTCGCGCCGGTGAGGGCCAGGTCATCGCGAAGCACATCGAGCAGGGTGTGCTGTGGCTCGACTTCGATGGTCCGGCGGTTCCCGTTCACGACCAGATCGATAGTCAGCGTCAGGGTCGTCACGTCATCACACCCCCGCGGGTCAGCCGATCCAGCGCGATACGAACGGCTCGAACACCCAACACGTGGAGCATCTCGAGCCGATATGTCGGGCCGGCACGCATGGAGGTCGGCGACGGCCGGGCGGACCGGAACATCTCATTCAGCCGTGCGCGCCGAGCCCGATCGTCGCTGTTCGGGTCAGCGATGACCCCTGTTTCGTCGATGGCGAGGACCGGACGGGGCCCGACGCTGCCGTAGGCGATCCGCGTCACGCCATCCGGGCTGATCGAGCAGGCGAGGGTCACCGAGGCGAGATCGTGTCCGCGACGCCTGGTTCGTCGAAGATGGACCGTTCCGGGGACGGTCGCCGGTCGGGGCAACTCGACGGCGGTCATGACTTCGCCGGGGCGGATAGCCGTGACCCCCGACCGGACGAACCAGTCATCCAGCATGACCCGTCGCTCGCCGGCGGGTCCGCGCAGGATCACCGAGGCGGAGCCGACAAGCAGCGCCGGGGCGGTGTCTGCGGCCGGTGATGCGTTGCACAGGTTTCCGGCAAGCGTGGCGCGGTTGCGGATCTGGACGGACCCGACGACCGCAGCGGACTCGGCCAACGCGGCGTAGCGTGCCCGGATCCGGGGGTCGGCGAGGATGGTGGTCATCGTCGCCCGTGCGCCGATCACCAACCCATCCTCGGTCTCGCGTATCCCGTCGTCTATCTCGACGATCCCCTTCAGATCGACCACGACCCGCGGACGCAATGATCCATCACGGAGTCGGACGATCAGATCCGTGCCACCGGCGAGCGCCCTTGCTTCGGCAAGGCCCGGGGCGAGCAATCCGATGGCCGCCTCGAGGTCAGCCGGACGCTGGTAGTCGAACGGACGCATGCTGGATCAGCGACCCGTGGAAGTCTGGCCTGTGACCACCGACTGCCCCGGGCCCGAATCGCCCTCCGGCCAGACGCGGGCCATGTGATCGCGGACATCCTCGAAGTGACGTTCGAGGGCGGCCACGACAGCGCCCGTGTCGCCGCTGCGAAATGCCTCGAGGACGGGGCCATGGAGCGCCGCCGACCAGCGTGCGTCAGCACCCGGTGTCACGAGCGTCAGGTATGTCCTGGCCAAGGGCTCGAGCGAACCCCACACCCGGCGGAGCGTCGCGTTGTCGGCCAACTCGACGATCCGTGCATGGAAGGCCGCATCAGCCTCGGCCACGGCCACACCGTCATCCGCCTCTGCCGCCCGCTGCATGGTCTCGAAGACGCTGGCGAGTCCGGCGATGTCGTCGACGGTCAGTCTGGGCAGCGCAAGTCGCGCAGCCAGCACCTCAAGGGTGGAGCGGACCGTGTACGCCTCGACGATGTCGCGTCGGGAAGGTCGTCGGACACGCGCACCCCGAAACGGGGTGATCTCGATGAACCCGAGCCCCTCCAGGCCACGCAGCGCCTCCCGGACCGGCGCCTGGCTCGTCCCCAGCTCCCGGGCGACCTGCGTCTCGACGATCCGGGAATCCGGTGGGTAGCGACCAGCAAGGATGCCCTCGAGAAGGCGCTCCTTGACCTGATCGGCCAGGACTTGCCGGGCGAGCCCACCCTCGACGACCACGATCTCAGCGCCCCACTGGTGTGCCGCGGCCGGCACGCTCGATGATCTCGACCCGACCCGTCGTACCGTCCACCCGAACGCGATCCCCGGTCGCGATGCGCTTCGATGCGTTGGATGTCCCGATGACCGCAGGGATCCCGAACTCGCGGGCCAGCACGGCTGGATGCGACGTGGTCCCACCGGTGTCCGTGACCAATGCCGCGATCCTGGTGAACAGGACGACCCATGCCGGGTTCGTCATCTGACAGACCAGGACGTCGTCGTCACGAACGGCCTCGAAGTCGTCGACGGTCATGACCACTCGGGCGATCCCCTCATGGACGCCCGGCGAGCCGGCGATGCCCTCGATCACGTCGGCGCCACCATCCTCGTCGGCCCTCGACTGACCACGATGGAAGCGCTCCGGGTAGCCCCAGTTGACCAGATAGGGGAACGCCAACTGGGACGGTGTAGCCGTCCCGATCCAGTCCCGCGGCTGAACCGACATGGCCGTCTCGCGTTCCGCTCTTCGCAGGGCCACGATCGCCCGGGCGTCCACCGCTGCGGCACTTCCGATCAGGGCTCGCAGCTCGTTGTAGCGCAGGAAGATGACATCGTCTGCGGCATCAAGACGTCCAGCCTCGACGAGCTTCCGCCCGACAGCGAGAAGCACCGCCCGGACGTGAGCGTTGGCACCCTGGTCGATATAGAAGTGGTGATCCGGGGTCAGCGGCGCCATCCGCAGGTTGGTCTCGTTGGCGGCCCGCATCTCGTCGAGCATCTCGCCTTCGAGGCCATCAAGGATCTCGAACGACGCTGCCTCGATGTCCCGACGCATGGCATCGATCGCGGACGGGTAGTCGTAGTCGGTCGCGAGGTAGCCACGGATCGACTCGAGGACCGGCTCCATCACCTCGCGAACCGTCGGGAAGATGAACTCGTGGCTCCACACCGCATGCCAGCCGAACTCGCGCTGATACGGCTCGATCCGCTCGCTGACGAAGCGCCGGCCGCGCTCGGTCGAGCGCAACGCCGCGGCGACCGCAGCTGTGCTTTCGGACTCGAAGGCCGCCCGCAGCTCCGGATCGTCGCGGACCTCGTTCTTCATCCGCCACAGCGCCTCGATGGAGTCCCAGTTGCGGTCAGAGGCCGAGTTCTGGAGACGACCAAGCAACTGGTCGTCCACCCCACCCCTCACGCGCTCCATGACCGCCCGCAGGTTCAGCGTGGCGGACAGCTGCGCGAAGTTGAGCATCCAGTGGATCTTCCAGTGGCGGTCGTGGACATCGATCGCGTCCTCGAGAAGACAGGCCGTTTCAGCCAGGCTCATCGCCTCTGATCGATCAAGCCGTGCCTCCAGATCCGCGAAGTTGCGCTGCATCTCGGGGACGAGGCGATCGTGCCACCAGTCGGCGAACTGGGCACCGTAGACGGGCAGGACGACATCGAGGTACGAGCCGATCGTCGTCGCGAAACCCCGATCGAGCGGTACGCGGGCCTGGTAGCGTGAGCTGTACTCGACGCCCTCCACGCGCATATCGGGATCGGCCGGGATCGCCGTCGTATAGACGTACCCGTTGACGTTCTTGGCCAGCCAGTCCACGGCGAACGGCGTTCCGAACCGACGGAACATGTGGTCGCAGCTGAGCCACCAGCCCCCGATGTCGAAGAACATCGGGCTGACCGGGTGGGGGATGTGCAGGTCGTCGTAGACCCAGAACAGGTCCTGCTCGGTGGTCGAAGCCCACTGGACCGGGAATGACTCGTCTCCGAGGAAGCGGTCGAGGATCTCCTCGCTCACAGGCGGGCCTCCATGTGGCGGCTTGTGCCGGTCGGCATCCGATCGGCGGGTCATCGATCATCGATTATCATAGCGGTGCCACCGATCTCACGACCCGCCGAGGTTCCCTGCCGTGTCCGCCCTCGCCCAGCCTGCATCGTTCATCGACAGCCCGATGCTACGCACCGTGCGGGATCGGCCGACCGACTATTGGAATGACTCGTGTTCTGTCGAGGAACTGACATACGCCGTGGCCCGTGGCGCCACCGGTGCGACGTCCAACCCGAGCATCGTCCTCGAGGTCATGCGCAAGGAGCGGACCCATTGGACGGACCGCGTTCGCGACCTCGCCGCGGGGCACCCGAGCTGGACCGAGGTGGAGCTGACCTGGGCGGTGATCGAGGAGATGGCGGTCCGTGGTGCGGCGATCCTCGAGCCGACCTTCGTTCGCGAGGGCGGCCGCAAGGGCCGCCTGTCCGTCCAGATCAACCCTGCCGACCACCCCGCTGCCGAACGAATGCTGGCCGGGGCTCGACATCTCGTGGACCTCGCACCCAATCTCCAGGTCAAGTTCCCGACGACAGCTGCCGGGATCGCGGCCATGGAGGAGGCGACCGCGGCGGGCATCTCGATCAACGCGACCGTCTCGTTCACGGTGTCCCAGGCGATCGCCGTCGCCGAGGCCGTGGAACGGGGCCTGGATCGGTTCTCCGCGAGCGGCGGTGACCCGAACTCGGTCAGCCCGGTCGTGACGATGATGATCGGACGGCTGGACGACTGGATGCGGGTCCTTGTGGAGCGGGACGATATCGCGGTGCATCCGGACGCCCTGGATTGGGCCGGTATCGCCGCCTTCAAGCGGGCATATGGCATCTTCGGCGAACGACGGTACCGTGCACGCCTTCTCGCGGCAGCCTTCCGACATCGCCTGCACTGGACCGAGCTGGTCGGAGTCGACGTCGTCCTCACCATCCCGTACGCATGGCAAGTCCGCTTCAATGCGAGCGGCATCAGTCCCGCTGACCGGATGTCCATCCCGGTCGAACCGTGGATCATCGACGAACTGTCGACACGCATCCCTGACTTCGCGCGTGCCTACGACCCGGATGGTCTGACGGCAGCCGAGTTCGCCACCTTCGGGGCGACGGTGCGGACGCTGCGCGGGTTCATCGGGTCCTATCACGACCTGATGGCCGCCATCCGCGACATCACGTTGCCGAACCCCGACCTGCGTGCCAGCTGATCGCGACTGCCAGAGTGGAGGATGAACGTGGAGTTCCTGGTCAATATCGAGGTCGAGCTTCCGAGCGACATCGATCCCGACGAAGCAGCGAGACTGACCGCAGCTGAGCGTGAGCGTGCCGCGGAGCTCGCGGCGCAAGGCACGATCCGGCGTCTTTGGCGTGTCCCGGGGCGTCGAGCCAACTGGGGTCTCTGGGAGGCCGCCGACGCAACCGTCGTCCACGCCGCGATCCGCTCACTCCCGTTGTTCCCGTACCTTGACGTCG
>CAYNGM010000020.1:0-13381 GCA_964396565.1 uncultured Anaerolineaceae bacterium
GAAGACCAGCATCGATGTCGACAGCACCACCAGTACGACGATCACCGCGAACACCTCGGCGATCTTGAACCTGCCCGTGGCGATCGCGAGCAGGCGACCCACACCAGCGGATCCGGCCAGGTACTCGCCGATCAGGACGGCGATGAAGCTGGTCGGGACAGCCAGCCTGATGCCGGTGGCGATGAACGGCAGGGTGGCCGGGATCGTGACCTTGCGATGGATCTCCCGGCTGCGCGCACCGAAGACCCGCGCCGTGTTGACGATGACGGGGTCGACGGTCGCCGCGCCGGCAGCAGTGGTCAGCAGGATGGGCAGGACCGCCGAGTAGAAGACCAGCACGATGATCGGCGCAGCCGAGAAGCCGAACCAGATCACCAGCAGCGGCAGCAACCACGTATATGGCGTCGAGTAGAACGACCAGGCGATCGGCGAGACGAGACGCCGCGTGGTCTCGTTGGTCCCCATGATCAGGCCGATGGTGACTCCGGCGGCGATGGCCAGCCCGAACCCTGCCGTCCAGCTGACCGCGCTGGCCCCGATCGCCTCGCCCATGCGTCCGTCAGCGAACATCCCGATGAGCGTCTCGATGATCACCGACGGCGGGGGCAGGAAGGCGGCCGGGATCAGGGTCAGCTGGACGACGACGAATTCCCACAGGCCGAAGAAGAGCAGGAGCTCGATCGCCACGAAGACCGGATAACCGGCGCGATCGGCGATCCGCTGCAGGCGGTTGCGGTGCGGCGCCGGCAACTCGGTCGGCGCCGGCTGCGTCGGATCCCAGGCCGCCAGGCCGTCCGCCTGGGCATGGCCTGTGACGACCACCCTAGGAGGTCCCGTCGTCGCCGTGGGCGTGCTGGACCGCCTCCTTGCTCAGCAGGTCCCACAGGTGGTCGCGCAGGCGGATGAACTCCGGGTGAGCCTTGGTGTCGGTCTGCCAGCGCGGACGAGGGATGTCGACCGGGACGATCTCCTTGATCCGACCCGGGCGGGTCGTGGCCACGACGATCCGGTCGCCCAGGAGGATCGCCTCATCGATGCTGTGGGTGATGAAGATCACGGTCTTGCCTGTGGCCGCCACGATCCGCTCGAGCTCACCCTGCATGACGTCACGGGTCATCGCATCGACCGCGGCGAACGGCTCGTCCATGAGGAGGATCTTCGGCTCGGCGACGAGGGCCCGGGCCAGTCCGACACGCTGGCGCATCCCGCCAGACAGCTCGCGCGGATAGGCCTTCTCGAACCCGGACAGGCCGACCAGCTTGATCGCCTCGCCGATGCGCTCCTTGGCACCCGCTTGCAGGTGGGCCTGCATCTCGAGACCGAACCGGACGTTGTCCCAGACCGTTCGCCACGGCAGCAGCCCGTATTCCTGGAAGACGACGGCGCGATCGGGTCCCGGTCCGGTGACTGCCTGGCCGTCGACCAGGACCTCGCCGAAGGTGGGCTTGACCAGGCCCGCGACCGAGTTGAGGAGTGTCGTCTTACCGCAGCCTGATGGGCCGACCACCGTGATGAATTCGCCGTCACGCACATCGAGGCTCAGCTTCCAGAGGGCTACCAGGCGGGTCTCCGCACGGGCCCTTGGGTAGGCGACGGTCAGTTCACGGATCTGGATCCCGGACATCCATCCTCCAACGAGCTGGAGACAAGGCGAATGGGAACGAACGTCGACGTGGTCTGTGATCACCGATGCCCGACGTTCTGGCGCTGAGTGTCAGAGATTGTATGCGTCGCATATCGGAATGTCTACAAAACATGGCGCACACGCACACGGTTCTACGGTTCAGCGGGCCTCGGTGACGACATCCACGAGGACAACGGCTCCGGACACCACCTCGTCAACGGCGCGAGCCAGTACCGCCGGCAGGGCCAGCGGGTCAGTGACCGGTCCGTAGGCGGTGGCCCCCATCGAGCGGGCAAGACCGGCAAGGTCGATGACCGGATCGGTGAGCGTGGTCCCAAGCCCGGCCCGTTCGTCCGGACGACCGCGTCGCTCGGCCATACGAACGGCGTGGCCACGTGAGTTCTGGTAGGCGCGGTTGTCCTGGACCACGATGAGCAGCGGGATCCGTTCGTGGACGGCCGTCCAGATCGCGCCGGGCGAGTACATCAGGTCGCCGTCACCCTGCAGGTCGACTGGAACGATCCCGGTGCCGCGGAAAGCGAGGGCTGCCCCGACCGATGCTCCGATACCGTAGCCGATGCCAGCCCCACCGGACCCACCGAGCCACTGGCTCGCAGCGGTGAGCTGCCACAGTCGGCGCGGCCACGGGCTCTCGAGGGGTCCGTTGACAAGGGACCACGGGTGGTTGCCGAGTGCCTCGCGCAGGGCGAGCGTCAGCCACGACAGCGCGATCGGTGATCGGCCAGATGCCCCGGCCGCTCGTGCCTCCGTCAACCAGTTCGTGCGTCGGAGTTCGTGTGTCGCGCTGGCCGCGGCGAGCCGAGCTTCCGCAGCCGTTGGTCGTGGTCGGGCGAGGCACGCCTCGAGCAGCGCCGGGACCGCGCTGTCGCTGGCCGCGGTGATGGCGAGGTCAGCGGGCGCCAGACGCTGGTAGTGGGCGGCCCAGCTGCGGATACCAAGCTCTCGGGTGGAGATCGAGATCACGCGTGACCTGAGCAGTCCGTCGGGGTCCATCGCTCCGACACGCCGCAGCGCCGCATTTGGATCGATGACGTCCAGCAGCAGCGCGACGTCTGGGCTCGCGCCACCGTCGCTTGCCACCGTCCAGTCGAGCGGATGGCTACTCGGGAAGTTGAAGCGCGCTCCAAGGTCCAGGACCGGCATTCCCAGGTGCTCCGCCACGCCGGCCAGGGCCCTGACGGCTGCGACCGAGCGGCCCATCAAGTCGGCCACGGCGATCGGCGATCGGGCGCCGGCCAGCCAGTTCGCGGCCTCGGCGAGGGCTGCCGGATCCGCGGCCGGAGGTCTGGCTGCGGGGAAACGGGCGAGGTCGGGCAGGGACGCCTTCGGGTCGACCTCTGCCTCCGCGATCTCGGTGTCGATGCAGACATAGACAGGGCCGGGCGGCTCAGCCCGAGCTATCCGATCCGCCCGGATGAGGGATTCGATCGCGGCTTCGTAGCTTGCCGGCTGGTCGTCCCAGCGAACGTAGTCACGCACCTGCGTGCCCTGCACGAGCGCCGTGTGGACCCAGTCGATGAATGGTCGACGGTGGGCCGCGTCGACCGGCCCGGTCCCACCGATGAGCATCACCGGTGCCTCGTCACAGAACGCGTTGAAGATCGCCATCGATGCGTGCTGCAGGCCGACGATGTTGTGCAGGGCGGCAGCCATCGGCCGCCCTGCCGCCTTGGCATAGCCATGGGCGATGGCGACGGCGATCTCCTCGTGCGTCGTCGTGATGATCCGGGGCGCACCCGGGACGTTGGCGAGCGAGTCGTGGAGGCCCCGGAATGACGCGCCCGGATTGAACGCGACGTACTCGTAGCCGAGTGCGGTCAGCAGCTCGACGAACCGATCAGATGCCCATAGTGGGGCCTCGACGGTCATCGGGTAGACCTTGGCTCTGGCTATTCGGTCGGCTGGCCGTCACCGATCGACGTCAGCTGCCCCGGACCGTCCCCGACCGGGATGCTGACGAGTAGGCGCGGCTCGCCGGTGGCGATGACCGAGACGCTACCGGCATCGTGGTTGACGGCATACAGCCGCGTCCCGTCGGCACCGAGGGCGAGGCCCTGGTGGTCGCCACCAGCCTCGACCGTGATCCTCTCACGGACCCCCAAAGGGGCGGGATCGATGACGCTGACATCGTTGGAGTTGATGCTGTCGACGAAGACGTATCCACCCGCGGCGCCGACCACGATGTGCTCCGGGCCGTTACCGACCGTGAGGACCTTCCGGACCGCGAGTGGATCGAGGTCGATGATCGCCACGATGTCGGGTCGCCCCACGACGTAGGCATGGTCGTCACTCTCAGCGATGACCACGTCGTTCGCGCCCGGGACGGAGACCTCGTCGACTACCGCCGCGCGCCCGACATCGACGACCGAGACGGTCCCGGCGCCGGTGTTACAGACCAGCGCGCTCTTTCCATCCGGGGTGATCGTCAAGCCATGAGGATGATCGCCTACGGTCACGGTGGCTATCACGTCATGCGTATCGGCGTCGATCACGCTGACCGTCGAGTCGGCGATGTTCGTGACCACGACACGGGTCCCGTCGGGGGTGAACGCGATCCGATGGTGGCCGCGCCCGACGCCGATCGTTGCGATCGGTCGCCCCCCCTCGTCATCGATCACGGACACATCGCCCGATCCGTCGTTGGCGACCCAGACCTCGTGCCTGGTCGGGTGGACATACACGTGTACAGGGCGTTCGCCAACGGTCGTCGTGCCGATCACGCTGCGCGTGGTCGTGTCGATCATCGCCACCTCGCCAGTGTCGGCGAGAGTCACGAACAGGCGGCCGGTCCGCGGGACATGGACAAGGTCTCGTGGCTCACCGGGCATCGGCACGGTCGCGGCGACCCGCGCTGTCTCCTCGCTGATGAACGCGACGGTGTGGGCGCCGGAAACGGCGACAGCCATGTAGCGCGGTTCTGGCACGCCTTGCCCCCTATAGCTTGATGTTGCCACTCATGCATGTACGGGATACAGTCTCACTCATCTTGTCGCCGTCGTCTCGGCCATCCTGAGGGTGATCTGATGCCATCGCTCGTCCCCTGGCTCCTGTTCGCCCATCTGTTCGGAGTGATGGTCGGGCTCGGTCCGACGTTCATCTTCGGCCGTGTCGCTGCGATGGGCCGGGCCGAACGGGCCGCGTCGTTCACGACCCGGATGACCCATGCCATCTCACACGCGTACGTCCTGCCGCTCGGTGCCCTCGTCATCGCCTCGGGGTTCGGCCTCATCTGGTCGCTCGGTCTCGATGTCACGACCCGCGGCTGGCTGCTGGTGTCGATCGTCCTCCAGTTGTCGGTCTTCACCTACTCGGCCGTCTTCCAGAACCGCGACATCAGTCGCATCCTTCGTCTGCTCGATGGGATCGAGCCCGGGGTTCCTCCGTCCCCGGAGGTCGCCGCGACGCTCGCCCGCCTCGGTCGGCGGGTCGGTCGGACCGGCGTCGTGATGAAGGCGACGACGCTGGTGATCCTGTACCTCATGGTCGTGAAGCCCTTCTGAGGGGATCCGAGGGCGCGGATCGCGAACCGATCGAGCCTCAGTTGGCGACGGCCGGCATCACCTCGTCGCGGATGATCTGCATCTGCTCGACCAGGTGGTCGATGCTCGAGTAGGCGGGCTTGAGCTCGACGTAGTTGACGCCCGCGTCGCGGTACTCGAGGACGCGCCGCCGGAAGGTGTCGACCGAACCCGTCAGCGTGCGTGCGCGGAGCTGCTCCGCGTCGGCGAACATGTGACCGACGGTCGGCGTGATCAGGCGTTCCGCCTCCTCGTCGGAGCCGGCGATGATCGAGTGGACGTTGATCCCGACGATCCCCGGATCAGGGTCCCGTCCGAACTCGGTCCGCAGGGACCGGATGTTCTCGACCGCCGGCCTGATCTCATCGGTCGTGACCTGGCTCGGGATCCAGCCGTCGGCATACTTCGCGGCTCGGCGTTGGGCCTGGGGAGCGCGACCCCCGATGACGATCGGTGGATACGGCTTCTGGATGGGCTTGGGGAAGACGTCGATCTCCTCGAAGTCAACGTACTCGCCGTGGTATGTCGCCTTCTCCTGGGTCCAGATAGCGATGATCGCCTCGAAGTACTCGTCCATCCGCTGGCCGCGTGGACCAGTCGCCCCGAAGATGTCGTACTCCTTCTCCAGGTTGGTCCGGTGCTTGCCGAGCCTGGTCGTGTCCTCGGTCGCGGGTCGCCGGTTCGGACCGACGCCGATGCCCACGATGAGACGCCCCCCGGACAGGACGTCGAGCGACGACGTCTGCTTGGCGAATAGAAGAGGATGCCGGTTGGGCAGGACGACGACGGATGTCCCGAGCCGCACGCGGGTCGTCCGGGATGCCACGAAGGCCAGCGTCTGGAGCGACTCGAAGATGTCGCGGTCGTCACCCTCGATCTCCAGCCCACGCATCCCGGAGGTGACCCACGCCCCGTTGAAGATGATGTGGTCGCGGACGGACACGGCATGGAAGCCGAGTTCATCGGCGGCCTCGGCTGTGCGGATCAGCGCCTCCGGCGATGTGATCCGGTTGGTCTGGGGCAGCATGACCGCGAACTTCATCGGATCTCCTCGACTGGACCGTGGGGGCATTGGTACCATAATGCCACGGAGACGCATACAAGTCAGCGCGTTTCGCATGCAGTCTCGAGCGTCTGAAGGGAGACCCCGTGAGCGACGGATCGGCCGATCGGACCTACTTCAACGCAGCGGACAGTCACCAGCCACGCTGGGCGTTCAACGAGGCGGTCCGGGTAGACTCGGGCCGCTTGGTCGTCACCAGTGCCGTCACCGGGTTCGAGGCCGATGGATCATTGGCCAAGGGTGACATCGTCCGCCAGGCGGAGGCGGCGTTCAGCAACCTCGAGGCTGTCCTACGCTCGGCGGGAGCGACGATGCGCGATGTCATCAAGGTCACGGTCTACCTGGCCGAACCGTTCGCCGTCCACCGCGAGCGCCTTCAGCCGATCAGGGGCCGCTACCTCACCGCCGACTACCCGGCGAGCACGCTCGTCCAGGTGAGCGGGTTCTCGCACCCCGACTGCCTGTTCCAGATCGAGGCGATGGCCGTCGTCGGCTGAGGCCGGGGTCCGCGCTGCGCGACGCTCTCAGCCGCGCCTGATCGAGCGCTTGATGGTGGAGCCGAGGCTCGACGCCAGGAGCGACGTGGCGCCGACCTCACCGCTACGGATGGCCGCCGCTTCTTCTGGTGTCGCCGCCGCGAGCTTCGCCTCGAGACAGCGGGCGAAGTCCGAGATCAGCCGCCGGGAGACCTCCTGGAGCAGCCCCGTCCGTCCGAACTGGGCAGCCGGCCCGGCGAGGCTGATCTCCGATGCGATCGACACGTTCGTACTGGCGGCATCGACGGCGGTCAGGACATAGCGGACCGTCACCTGCCCGCGACTTCCGCCCTTCTTGTCCACCCCCTGACCGGTGATCGTCGCAGCATGCTCTTCAGGGTCCGGTTCGACCCGAGCCTCACCCTCCAGGCCGAGGCCGATCGGTCCCAACCGGACGGACATCCGGCCCGCGAACCGTCCGTCGCCAAGGTCGTCCGTCAATTGCGCTCCGGGAAGGCAGGCCGAGACCGACGGCACGTCCTGGAAGGCCGCCCACACGACCTCGAGTGGCTGGGCGACGGTGAACTCGTTATCGATCCTCATCTGGTCCTCTCCTCGTCCGTAGCAGAGCGCGATCTCGGGTGGTTCGCAGGTTCGTGGTCGTCAGGCGATGTCGGGGGTCGCCCCGACCGACGGGATCGTCGCTGGCCGATCGCCGCCCGTGTCCGTGGGGTCATCCGGACCACGCCGTGCCCGTCGGAGCGCGAATGCTCCGACGACGGCGACGAGGCCAAGTGCGAGCGCACCACTGGCCATGCTGCCGCGGATCCCGATAACTTCGCCGAGGAAGCCGGCGAGGAACGCCCCGAACGGACTCGTCCCCTGGAAGAGTGTCGTGTACAGGCCCATCACCCGTCCGCGCAGTGCGTCGGTCGCGGCCGTCTGGACGGTGACCATCGCGTTCTGGGCCAGGGCGATCTGGCAGAACCCGAGGGCGATGACCGAGCCGAACGCTACCGGCGGTGACTCCACGACGGCCAGCAGACCCAGCAGGGCCGCCATCCCCAGCATCCCCCCGACGAGCCACGGGCGTCGGTCGCCGCGAGCCATCGCGGTCACCACGTACGAGGCGATGACCGCCCCGCCGCCCCACAGTGCGATGAACGCGCCATACCCGCCGCCACCGAGGCCGAGGGCATCGGACACGTAGAGCGGGGCAAGTGTCTGGAACACTTGGATCCCCAGGACCCCGCCGGCGGTCACGAGCAGGAGCGCCCAGCGGATCTGCGGCTCGCGGGCGGCAAAACGCGCTCCCTCGACCAGCGATTCGATGATCCCGCCGGTCGTCGGCGAACGCTCGACCCGGTGGTATCGATGGCGCTCGAGCCAGATGATCGAGATCGTCACGGACAGCGCCGCGGCTGCCGAGGCCAGGAAGCAGGCCTCGACACCGAGCGTGGCGATGATCAGTCCGGACAGTCCCGGACCGATGAACCGGGTCGTGTTCCAGGCGGTCGCATGCAGCGACACGGCGCTCGTCAGGTCCGTCCGCGGGACGAGCTCCGTGAGGTAGGCCTGTCGGACCGGGAGCTCGATGGCGGTCATCACGCCGAACGACAGGGCGAACGCGGCAAGGAGACCGATCGTGGCTCCGCCGGTGCCGGCGACGAGAGCCAGGGCGATGGCCTGGGCGACCGATGCCAGCTGGGTCAGGGTCAGCACGCGACCGCGGTCGATCCGGTCGGCGAGGACGCCGCCGAACGGCGAGATGGCGAGCGTCGGCAGGAACTGGAGGCCGGCGATCAGCCCGAGTTCGGCGGGACTCGCCCCGAGCTCGACGGCCAGCCACGGGAGTGACACCATCTGCATCCAGACGGCCGTGCCGCGCAGGAGCATGCCGCCGAAGTAGATTCGGAACCCGGCGTGCGACAGGGCGCCGAAGCCCTCCGACCGCTCGACGCCGCCGGCCTCCGGGCCATCTCCATCCGACCTCATGGACGAGGCCATCCGCCCTCACCCTCCCGCGACGTCGGGCCGGCCGATCGGGGCCGGCGGCCCGGGGCGACATTGTATTCAGAACGGAGAACGATGGGTACACGTCGGACGCGACCGGATACGATATCGGCCATGCCCGATGTCTGGCGCTTCGCGCCCGGTCTCCTCGCGTGTGTCGTGATCGCCATGGTCGCGCGCTGGCTGGCGGGTCTCCTCGGGGTCGCCATCGATACCGCCATCGCGCTTGGCATCGGACTGGCGGTCGGGCTCATCCCGGCGTTGCGACCACTCCTCCTGCCCGGGGCGAACGTGGCCGCGCGCATCGCCCTGCGTCTGGGTGTCGCGCTCCTTGGTGCCCGCCTGACCCTCGGCGAGGTCCTTGCCGGTGGTGCCCAGTCTCTCGTGGCGGCCCTGATCATCGTGGTCCTTGGTCTGACGGTCGGGTGGTGGGCGACCCGACGTCTCCGCCTCGAGCGCCAGCTCGGCGGTCTGGTGACCGCGGGGATGGCGATCTGCGGCAACTCCGCGATCATGGCCCTCGCCCCGATCATCGGTGCCAGGGATCGGCAGACGACCTATGCCGTCTCGACCATCACGGTCTTCGGGCTGCTCGGTGTCCTGCTCCTCCCGGCGATCGGCACGCTGATCGGTCTCTCCGACGCCCAGTTCGGGATGTGGGCGGGGCTCGGCGTGAACGACACGGCCCAGGTGGTCGCCACCGGCTATGCCTTCTCAGTACCGGCGGGCGATGCCGCCACCATCGTCAAGCTCACTCGCAACCTTGCGATCGCCCCGGTGGTCGTCGGCGCGGCGTTCCTGGCCCGGGGTGCCAGCGAGCGGGCCATCGGGGATGAGGGCGCCCTCGCGCGCCTCGCCATCGTCCGGGCGGTCCCCTGGTTCGTGGTCGGGTTCGTAGCCTTCGCGGCGGCCCGCTCGCTCGGGCTGTTGGACGTCACGCTCCCGGGGGGCGAGACGCTCGCTGCCGTACTGTCGACCGGCGCCGCGGTCTGCATCCTCATCGCCCTGGCCGGGGTGGGGCTCTCGGCGGACCTGCGCGCCACCCTTCGGGTCGGGCCACGGCCATTCCTGCTGGGTCTTGGGTTGTGGCTGATGATCGTCCTCGTGGCCCTCGGCCTGGCCCTGACCCTGGGCCAGCCGTAGGGTCGCGGACGCGCGCCCGTGGTGGAATCCGTGGGTACAATCCTGATATGATTGTCCACATGGCAGACACGACCGCAGATCCGCCCACCTCCCCGCTCGTCACGACCGCCTGGCTCGCGGAACATCTCGATGATCCGTCGGTCACGGTGGTCCAGCTCCTGTACGAGCCGGATATCGACGATTACAGCGACGGTCATATCCCGGGCGCTGTCGTCCAACCGTGGAAGCGCGTCCTCTGGGATGACTTCCGACGCGACTTCGCCACTCCGGCCCAGATCGCCGCCCGACTCGGGGCGATCGGGGTCGGTCCGGACGACACGCTTGTCCTGTACAGCGGCCGGAACCACTACGCGATGTACGGCTACTGGGTCCTGCATGAGATGGGCGGTCACGCGAACGTCCGCGTCCTCGATGGCGGGATCGCTCGCTGGCGCCTTGACGGACGACCGATCACCACGGATGTCCCCGAGCGTCGACCCGTCGCCTACCCGGTCCCGGATCGGGTCCGGAACGACGCCACGCGGGTATCACGCCAGGAGATCCTGGCCGGCCTCGGGTCCGTCGGCCGAGTCCTCGTTGACGCCCGCTCGCCCGAGGAATACGCAGGCGAGCGCGTGAAGCCGGCACCGGGACCAGATCACGGGGCCGAATCCTATGGGCATATCCCCGGCGCGCGACACCTGCATGCCCGCGACCTGATGGATCCGACGGACGGGTCGGTGCTTCCGCGCGAGGAGCTCGAGACGTTGCTGCGATCCGTCGGCGCGGCTCCGGACCAGGCCCGCGAGGTCATCGCCTACTGCCGTCTGAGCCATCGCGCGAGCTCGCTCTGGTTCGTCACGACGCAGATCCTGGGCTGGTCGCACGTCCGCGTATATGACGGTTCGTGGACCGAGTGGGGCAGCATGGTCGGGATGCCGATCGAACGCTGAGGGAGGAAGACGTGGCCGACGCGACAGTCGAGTGGAACGGACCTGACCTGCTCGCGCGGGCGCGCGACTTCCGTCTCGACATCGACCGTACCCCGGGGCCCGACGGCGAGGTGCCGCTGACCTCGGGCGAGGCGCTCCTCATCTCGCTGGGCATGTGCACGGCGGGCACGCTCCAGACCTTCGTCGCCCGGAACGGGCTGCCCCTGCACGGGCTGCGCGTGTCGCTCCATTCGGAGCGGCATACTGCGCCGACGCGATTCGACGACATCGAGATGATCCTGGAGCTCGAGGGGGAGCTCACGAGCGAGCAGCTCGCGACGGTCTATCGGATCGCCAATGCCTGTACTGTCGGCAATACCCTGCGCCGAGGGGCCGGGATCAGGGTGACGATCGCCGGGGTCGATCCGGCGACCGTGGACGAGCCCGCAGCGGATCCCATCGCCTGAGCTGGTTCCGGCTCGACAGGGCAGGACTCGACCGAACGGTGACAATCCGGATATGATTGGCGCCACTGTGTCCGTTCTCGGGCACCAGCGTGCGGTGTCCGCTCGGGTCCGCACGAATACGCCCATGACCACGTGCCGACCCATCCAGGAGGTTCCATGACGACGATCGGCTACGCCGCGATGCTCGAACAGTTCCACCCGACCGACCTTCTCGACTGGTGCGCCCAGGCGGAGGAGGCGGGCTTCGAGGCCGGCTTCATGGTCAGCGAGCACTTCCATCCCTGGACGCCGACCCAGGGACAGAGTGCCTTCGCGTGGTCGTTCATGGGTGCGCTCGGCCAGCGCACCAGCCTCAACTTCGGGACCGCTGTGACCTGCCCCGGGTTCCGCTATCACCCGGCCGTCATCGCCCACGCGGCGGCGACCCTCGGGGCGATGTATCCGGGACGGTTCTATCTGGGTCTCGGTGCCGGCGAGGCGCTCAACGAGCACGTCATAGGCGGCGAGTGGCCGGAGATCGGCATCCGCAGCTCGATGATGTTCGAATCGATCGAGATCATCAACAAGCTGTTCACCGGCAAGGTCGTCAAGCACAAGGGCGAGCACTTCACCCTGGAGAGCTCGCGGCTGTACACGATCCCGCCGGATGATCAGCGCGTCCCGGTCTACGTCGCGACCGCCGGACCGGTCAACGCGAAGAAGACCGGCAAGTTCGCCGACGGGATCATCACCGTCGGGGCCGCCGACGAGAAGATCGCGATGCTCTGGGACAAGTACGAGGAGGGCGCGAAGGAAGCGGGCAAGGACGTGACCGTCTCGCCGAAACTCCTCCAGATCCATGTCTCATGGGCGCGCACCGACGAGGAAGCAGTCCGCAACGCGATGGTCGAGTGGCCCAACGGCGGCATGGCATTTCCCAAGCAGGACATCAAGAACCCCGAGGACTTCGCGGCGATGGCGAGGCTGGTCCGCCCCGAGGACTTCAAGAACCGGGTCCTGATGACCAGCGACCTCGAGGCACACACCGCGCACATCCAGCATTACGTCGACATGGGCTTCGACGAGATCCATCTGCACAACGTCGGACGTGACCAGGCCGAGTTCATCGAGGTGTTCGGTCGCGAGGTCATCCCGAACCTGCGCCTCGGATGATCGGCACAGACGAACGAGGGGGTAGCGATCGATGACGGCACTTCCCGAGCGCGGCGAATTCGTCATCCGCGGCGGACTGGTCATGACGATGGACCCGCTGATCGGCACGTTCGAGGTCGGCGATGTCCATGTCCGAGACGGCGAGATCATCGGCGTCGGGGCGCATCTGGACGCGGGTCCTGCGTCGGTCATCGACGGTGCCGGCATGTTCGTGCTGCCCGGCTTCGTGGAGACGCACTGGCACCTGTGGAACGCGATCTATCGCAACCTGATCAACGTCCAGGGCCGGTATCTCGCGGTCAAGCACGAGCTTGCCCCGTATCACACGGCTGCCGACTTCCACGCATCCGTCCGGATGGCGATGCTCGAGGCGCTCGATGCCGGGATCACCACGGTCCACGACTTCGCCCACAACGTGGTCGCGCCGGAGTACGCCGACGCGGAGATCGCCGCGCTGGACGAGAGCGGTCTGCGGGCCCGCTTCTCGTACGGCTGGCCAGACGCGATGTCCAACGACGAGGTCATGCCGCTCGACGACATCGAGCGGGTCCAGCGGTCCCTTGCGGCCGATGGTGGCCCCGGTGAGGGTCGGCTGACCCTCGGGCTGGTCGCGCGTGGACCGCAGTACACAGAGGAGGCGGTCTGGGGCAAGGAGTTCGACCGAGCCAAGGCGCTGGGTCTGCCGATCGCCATCCATGCCGGTCCGTTCGCCAGGCCCGTCTCCGCCGTGCAGCTGCGTGATCTTGGCTTCCTTGGGCCGGACACGATGCTGGTCCAGTTCCAGCGCCTGACAGAGGGGGACCGTGACGCGATGCTGGAGACAGGCGCCTGGAACAGCCTTGGCGCGCTCCTGCTGCACCTGCGTGGCCCGATCGCGGCCGATATCGACAACCTCGTGCGGTCCATCGACGCGGGCGTCAACACCTGTCTGTCCATCGACTCGACCCCGATCTCGACGGTCAGCATGTTCGATGCGATGCGGTCGCTCTGGCA
>CAYNGM010000020.1:13481-15200 GCA_964396565.1 uncultured Anaerolineaceae bacterium
CCACGGCTCAGGTCACGACGCGCCGGCGGCGGTCGGCCCGATCTCGCTCCGGCGCTGCCTCGAGATGGGGACCATCGATGGCGCACGGGCCCTTGGCCTTGGCGCTGTGACCGGTTCGCTCACCCCTGGCAAGCGAGCCGACATCGTCATGATCAGGGCGACCGACGTGAACCTGGTACCCGCTGGCGACCCTGAGGTCGCCCTGGTCTGTTCGGCCACCGTGGGCAATGTCGACACGGTCATCGCCGATGGACGGATCCTCAAGTCGGCCGGACGGATCGTCGGTCTCGATGTCGATGCCATCAAGGCTGACGCCACGCGTTCGCTCGCCGGTATCCGTCAGCGAGCCGGCGGCCATTGGGCCCACGGGCCGAAGGTGACTCACTGATGTCCGGTCACCACCACGACCATACGCATTCGGCGGCCCACGCCGGTCGAAAGCGACTGGCCCTTGTCCTTGCCATAACGGCCGGTGTCCTGATCATCGAGATCATCGGTGGCATCGTTACCGGCAGCCTCGCCCTTCTCGCCGACGCAGGGCACATGTTCACCGACACCGTGGCGATCGGGACGGTGCTTCTGGCGGTGTTGATCGGTGGCCGTCCACCGGACGGCAGTCGGACATTCGGTTCCTCGCGCTGGGAGGTCATCGCATCGGCTGCCAATGGGCTGCTGCTGCTGATCGTTGCCCTGTTCATCGTCACCGAGGCGTTCGGCCGTCTGGCGAACCCGGCCGAGGTCGAGCCCGGGCCGATGCTCCTGGTCGCACTGATCGGCCTGTCGGCCAACGCGATCTCGCTGGCCATCCTGCGAGCCGCCGATCGCGACAGCGTCGCGCTGCGAGCCGCGCGACTAGAGGTCGTGAGCGACCTCGGCGGATCACTCGGTGTCGTTGCGGCGGCCATCGTCATCGCCCTGACCGGTTGGACGGGCGCTGACGCGATCGTGTCGCTCGCCATCGCTGCGTTCATCGTGCCGCGCTCGTGGCGTCTCCTGCGCGAGACCATGGCGGTCCTGCTGGAGTCCACGCCGGCGCGGCTCGATCTCGTGGAAGTCCGACGACACCTGAGCACCGCTGACGGGGTCGCCGACGTCCATGACCTGCATGCGTGGTCGATCACCTCGGGACTCGACGTCCTCACCGCGCACGTCGTCGTCCAGGACGGCGTCGAGCCCTCGTCCGTCCTGCGCGAACTGCAGCGCTGCGTCGCCACCGACTTCGACATCGAGCATGCGACGTTCCAGCTGGAGACTGGGGGTCGCTGCGTCGTGGCGGCACACCCCTGATGACCGCGCGCGCGTGAGCCCTAGCCTCGGCGTCGGCGATCGAGATCATTGAGTTCGCTGACCGTGCCCGCATGACGGAGGCTGGCTCGCCGGTCGAGATCTCCGGGTTGGAGGTAGTGGGCTACTCCGACGTCGGTGGCCGTCCGCCGTTCAAGCTCGCGGTCTGGCGCGACCGGGGGCGCTGGTTTCTGGCCTGCGGACACCTGTGGCATCGTGGCTGGTCCATCCTTGATGTGACCGATCCCGCGGATCCGCGGCCGGTCTCATGGCTTGAGGGTCCGGCCGACACCTGGTCGTGTCAGGTCAACGTGGCCGATGGTCTGCTGCTGGGCGGGCTCGCGAAGGTCTCGCCGAAGTGGGGTGGTCGCGAGGGTGCATCGTTCGAGGAGGCCGCCCAGGTCTGGGACGTCCGCGATCCGTGGTCGCCGCGCC
>CAYNGM010000021.1:0-15122 GCA_964396565.1 uncultured Anaerolineaceae bacterium
CCCGGTCGCGTCGATGACCGTGACCGTGACCTCACCGGCGTCCACCTTCCGGCGCAGACGCTTGACCAGCAGGTTGGCGGTCAGAGTGCCGCCCACCCCGCCGCCAAGGATGACGACTCGTTGCATGGGATCGCCTACCTGATCTTCGCGACGATGATCTCGTCGTAGCCATCGCGGGTCTCCAGGGCGACCAGACGGTGGCCGGCCTTTTCGACCCACTTGGGGATGTCGATCCTGGAGCCCTCGTCGTGCTGTCGCTGGAGGTGCTGGAGCACGTCGCCGACCGCGGCTTCACGGATGGCCCGGATGAGTTCCATCAGCGGCCCGGGGCAATAGCTGCCGCGCGCGTCCACGGTCCGGGTGATGGTGACGGCTGCCTCAGTCATGGCGATCACGCTCCTTGGTCCTTCGAGATCAGATGAACAGGGGTACGGAATCCTCGGTCAGCAGGCCGATGACGGTCGCGGCGCCGGCGGGCTCACCCATGCCCTCGATCATGTCCTCCGGCCGCAGGCCGAACATGTCCATGGTCATCTGGCAGGGGATGAACTCGACCCCCAACAGCTGGGCTGCCTCGAGGAGCTCCTTCGGGCTGGCGACTCCGTACTGCCGCGCGAGCTTGCGCATCATCCACGGGCCCATCCCGAAGAAGTCCATGCGCGACAGCTTGCGATGGCTGATGCCCGGTCGCTGCATCGCCGACATCAGCTTCTGCATCCAGTTCTGTCCGGTGATGCGGCGCTCGTCGCGGACGAACGCGGGCAGTCCCCAGAAGGTCACGAAGACGCGAGTCCTGACGCCCATCGCCGCGCTCGTGGAGGCCAGGATCATGGTGGCCCACACCTTCTCCAGGTCGCCGCTGTAGTCGATGATCAGGAACTCCTTCGGCTTGACCTCGCGGACCTCTGCCGGCTCGGGAGCTTCGACGACGGTGGGCGTCTCGAGCGGAGCATCGCCCTTGGCCCGGACGGATGCGCCGAGGGGGCGCTCCATGGCGGTCGTGGTCATCCTGGGTACCTCACTTCCGACGGATGACGAAGCGATAGACGGCGCCATCCGACGACTGCTCGATCAGCTCGTTACCAGTGGACCTGCACCAGGCCACGAAGTCCTTGGTGGACCCGGGGTCGGTCGCAAGGACCTCGATGTGCGCGCCGGGCGCGACCATCCGGATCGCTCCGGCGGTCTTGACGATGGGCATCGGGCATGACAGCCCCTGCGCATCGACGGTGGCGGAGATCTCGACGAGTGCTGCCATCCCTGGCTCCTTTCCTGCCTGGCTGCGGCTAGATGAAGACGACCTGGCCCTCGCCGGCGTTGAGATAGAAGGCGGTGACCCCCTCCACACCATCGACGAGCGGGTCGAGTTCGCTCTCCTCGATCGCGAGCAGATCCATGGACAGCGAGCACGCCTGGATGTCCACACCACCGAGGTCCTTGGCCCCACGCAGGGTCTCCGCCCAACTCGCCTGACCCGCCCTTGCGAGGGCATCCACCCGCTGGCGACCTTCGCTGCCGGCCTCTGGAGCAAGGCCGTGGTCACGACCGATGCGGTCGGCGCGGAAGGCATCGAGAGCCCAGTACTGGAGGAAGATATTGACCGGCTTGCCGAGTGCGGCAGCGCCAGCGGTCAGGACCGCGGCGGCCTGCAGCTTGTCGTCGGTTCCGGAGAAGAGGACGAGGTTCAGCGGGACTTCCATCGGAGATACCTCAGAAGGCGAGCGTGTCGGCCGGTGTGACCGACGCGGACAGGGCGGCGAGGCGGTCGAGCCGTCGTTCGAGGACCGCGCGCATGATCGAGCACGCGGTCACGACCTCCGGGTCGGCCAGCCGGTAGCGCACTTCCCGACCGTCACGCTCAGCCTCCACGAGGCCCACCGCGCGGAGGACGGCCAGGTGCTGCGAGACATTCGGCTGGCTGACCCCGATCTCGGCTGCCAGGGATCCGACACCACGCGGCCCGCGGGCCAGGAGATGCAGGATCTCCAGGCGACGTGGGCTGGACAGCGTCTTGAGGGTCTCGGCCTGCAGGATCGTCAACTCGTCCATGACCCGAGCATCGGACACATGCGCATCTGCGCATCAGTGCCGCGAGTCACGACCGGACGGGACCTCGCCGTCCGGACCGCGGGCCACTCGGCACCCCACCACGTGTCGGTCAACGCAGACCGGCGAGCTCCTGGAGGGTCCGCCAGTTCTGGCGACGCTCCTCTCTCGTCGCCTCGATCTCGGGTGTGGTCGACCCGTCGGGACCGAAGTGCCGGGCGAACCGGCCCTCGGACCGGGCGAAGTCGAGGAAGTCCAGAGGGGCGCCATCCGGACGACGGCTCCAGTCGTCCCGAACGGCCGGATTGCCCTGGAGTGATAGCCGCTCGGCCATCGACTCACCGCGACGCGGGTCGTAGCGGAAGAGCGGGAACGCCCTCGAATCGACCGCCAGCCTCGCCTGTCGGTCCGATGCGTCGTCGGCGATGCCATGTTCGGGCTGGCAGGGCGTGTACGCGATGACCACCGCCGGGCCCGGGTACTCGTTCGCCTCGATGATCGACTTCAGGAAGTGGTTGATGTGCGCGGTCGTCGTAGCCGCCACGTAGGCTCCGCCGTGGGCCATCAGGATCCGGCCCAGTTCCTTGCGCGGCTCGGTCCGTCCGTGGAGCGCCGCGCCGAACGCGGACAGCTTGGTGACCTGACCACCGAACGACGCGGTAGATGCCTGACCGCCCGTGTTCGAGTAGACCTGCGTATCCAGGACGAGGACGTTGATGTCCATGCCCGACGCGACCATCCGCGACAGCGCCTGGAAGCCGATGTCGTACATCGCTCCGTCGCCACCCATCACCCACAGCCTTCGCTCGGGATGGCCGGCCTGGTCCCAGCGCGCCCGGATACCCATGGCCACCGCCGGGGCGTTCTCGAACAGTGAGTTCGTCCACGGCACGAGATACGGGTTGAACGGGTAGGTGCTGCCGAAGACGGTGTTGCAGCCGGTCGCGGCCACGATCCCCATCGAGTCCGGGCCGTGGATCTGACGTGTCGCGGCGACCATCGCGCGGATCGCCGTGGCTTCGCCGCAGCCGGCACACGATCCCGCACCACCCAGGTAGCCGAAGGCATGCTCGCCGAGGAGGAGGTCCACCAGCGCCTTGTCGTTGCGATAGTGGTCCGGTGTCGGTGGCAGGCTGCGCAGGAGGCGCATGTCACGGGTGAACCGCTCCAGCGTCCCCTCGCCGGACGGCTCGACATCCACCTTGTCGATCATGATCAGGGCGTCGTGGCCGAGCGCCGCACAGACCTCGACACACTCGGCGCAGCCCTTGCAGTGGACCGGATCTACGAACAGGCCGAAGGCACCGCGGTCGTGGCCCTTGCGCGCCGGGACGTCACCGTACTTGGTCGTCGACGCGAACCTGCTCCGGGCGGTCGTCGCCGCGACGCCGGGGTCGGCCTGGGTCGCCGCGAAGGAGGCGATCCGCGGTGCGAGATCCGGCTCCGGGACCACCGTGGCGATGATCGCCGAATCAGGGCACGCGGCCACGCATGCCATGCATCCGACGCAGCGCTCGAGCATGAATTCCGGGATGCGTGGCGCCAGCCTGCTGAAGTCGCGGGTCGCTGCGGTCCCGGGCGGGATGATCGATCGGGCGAGTCCGACGTCTGCGGGGAGTTCCTCATCGGCCACGCCCCGCCGGTAGGCGGGTACGACGGACCGGCCGAACTCCTCGACATATGCGTCCATGTCCAGGATCGGGGCGGCGGCACCCAGACGAACCTCGTGATGCTCCTTGGGTTCGCCCGCGTCCTTGACGAGAGGGGCGCTATCGGGCATCGGGGGCCCCTTCCACCGGGAGGGCTTCTGTCTCCACGATGCCGTGGACCAGGTCCGTCGTGGAGAGCACCCCTATCGGCAGACGCTCGTCGTCGTCGGCGACGACCACGAGGCGATGGATATGGTGGCGCTCCATGGTCGCGGCGGCGACCGGGATAGGAGTCGAGCGTGTCACCGTGATCGCAGGTGACGTCATCAGGTGGCGGACGGCGAGACCCGGCCAGTTCGACCAGAGGTACTCGGTCGAGCGTGCCCTGACCAAGTCGGTCGCACTCAGCACCCCGACCAGGGAGCCACCGGCATCGACGACCGGAAGACCATGGACATGGTGCCGATCGAGGAGCGCGGCCGCATCGCTCAGGCTGGCATTCGCATGGATCACGATGGGATCGACGGCCATCAGGTCGCCGACGACGGCGGGCCGACCGGTGCTGGTCATGCGGGCACTCCTTCGCGCTCGGGTGGCATCGCGGTCGCGCCGATCGCGGCCGTCACGTCGATGAGTCCGTCATAGGCCTGCGTGATGACGGCCATGTTGGCCTCGACCACCGGGCCCCCACGCTTCCCGAAGAACCGACCGAGACGCTCGCGAACCGCGTCCAGGAGGGCTTCGCGGTCGAGTCCGGCGCGCGCCGCGAACGGGGCGATGCGCAGGAACACCCCGACCAGGGCCACCCCCTGCATCCGGATGCGCAGGTCCGCACTCGGCGCGGCGGCCGCGGCGAGAGTGGCCGTATCGAGGGCCGTGACCCGGATCCGACGTGCCAGGAGCTCGGCGCGGGCATGGGGCGGGATCGCCGCCCACACGGCCTCGGGGTCGGTCAGGGATGACTGGATGAACAGGTCGCCACCATCCGCCAGCCCGGCCAGTGGATCCCCCAGACCGAAGGCACCGACGTCGTGGAGGGGGACGAACTCGACTCGATCCAGCTCGGCATGGCTCCTGATGGGAGCATCGGCGATGGTCAGGTAGTAGGTGGTCGGCAGGCCCTTCTTCTCCGAGCCGTAGCGCGGGTAGGCCTGGACGACCTTGTCGAACAACTCACCGGCCAGCGTCGCCACCAGCTTGTTCGTCGTCACCGACCCGAAGCCACCGATCGAATGGCCCCGCAGCGACCACGCACCCGCTGGTCGCAGGTCCACGGGCACCCGCTCGAGGGCGAGGGGATGTCGGATCCCGAGCACGGCGTGGGCGAACGGCGGCTCACGTCGTGCCGCCAGCCGGTCGAAGACGGCGACGAGGTCGCCCGCCGCCACGTCGCGAGAGCCGAGACCCGCGGACACGGACAGCACGCGGGGGACCATGACCCCCTCCGCCGCGGCCTCGTACAGCGCCGAGCGTACCTCGCGGGTGAGCGGGTTCGCGGCTGCCATGGGTTCGTCCGTCCGCTCGATGACCGCGACCGCCCGGGCCCTGCGCAGGGCCGCGGCCAGCTCCTCGGCCGGGAACGGCCGGAAGCTCGTGACCGCGACACACCCTACCGGCCGGCCCTCCTCGCGCAGGTGATCGACCACGGTCAGGGCCGTGTCGGCGATGGTCCCCATCGCCACCAGGATGTCGGTGGCGTCGTCGCAGCGGTAGGCGTCGATGAGTCCGATCCGGCGACCGGTCTGGCCCTCCCACATCGCCATCGCCGCGCCGAGAGCCGCCGGGATCCGGTCCGTGTAGGCGCGCTGGCCGATCCGTCCCTTCATATAGCTGTCCTGGTTCTGGACGACACCGGTCATCAGTGCTTCGGCCGGATCGAACAGGTCGCGGATGTGCGAGCGCGGGTCGCCGACGAAGCCACGCAGCAGGTCGTCCTCGGGCAGGCGCACATTCTCGAGGGTGTGCGTCGTCAGGAACCCGTCCTGGGCGACGATGAACGGGGTGTCGGTATGCTCTGCGACGCGACGCGCGATCGCTGTCAGGTCGGCCGCCTCCTGCGCGTTCCGTGCCACGAGCATGCCCCAGCCCGTGTCGGCGACCGCCATCAGGTCGTCGTGACCGGCATGGATGTTGAGTGCCTGACTCGTCAGCGCCCGTGCCCCGACGTGGAAGACGACCGGGAGACGCTTGCCCGCGATGACGTACAGGACCTCCTTCATGAGGACCAGACCCTGTCCTGCGGTGAAGTTGGTCACGCGGGCGCCGGCCAGCGCGGCCCCCTCGGCGGCCGACGCCGAGGAGTGCTCGGATTCCGGCTCGATGAACCGGAGGGGCGTGCCCCACAGGTTGCTGCGGCCCTCCGCCACAGCAGCCTGGAAGACGGATGCCATCGTCGTGGACGGGGTTATCGGGTAGACGCAGGCGACCTCTGACAACCGCGTCTCGACGTGGGCGATCGCCTCGGAGCCGTCGACGATGGCCGGGATGCCAGGGAAGGGCGGCGTGCTCGCGACATCGGTGCTCATGGCCACAGGGTACGAACCGAGCCCTCGCGGACCGCAGGGACAGGGGCACCGATTCGATGGGCCGTTCGGCCCGGATCGGAGGCCCTCGCCGGGCCGGAGCGCGGGCCATCGCGCCGCACGACTCTCAGACGAACCTCAGAAAGACGTGCCACCCTTCGGGGCCGACGGGGCGAGTCCGGCCCCGCCATGGAGGGACCCCCGTGCAGAGATCCCGCGTCATCGCCCTCACCGCCGTGACCGTCGTGGCCGTCGCGGTCGGCGTCTGGCTCCTCTACGACAACGTCTTGCGTGGCGACCAGGTGGCGCCACTGGCCCTGTCCTCACCCGGCGCGTCGGCCGTGGCGGGTCAGACGGCTCCGGCCGCATCGCCCGACCCGACCGTCTCGGCCGATCCGCCAGCCAGCGACGCCCCGGGCGCGACAGGGACTCCTGCCGCCAGCAGCGATCCGGGCTCCGGCTCTCCGGTCGATGGCGACGTGGCCGGGACGTGGACCGTGGTCGAGGGAAGCCAGGCCGGATATCGGGTGCGCGAGCAGTTCGCGAACCTTCCGGCCGAGACCGAGGCAGTCGGCCGGACCGACGACGTTTCGGGGTCGATCACCGTCGTCGCCGCCGGCGATGGCGCGCAGGTCACCGAGGGATCGCTCACGGTGGACACGACGACGATCGCCTCTGACGAGGGCCGTCGCGACAGCCGGTTGCGCAGCGAGGGTCTCCAGACCGACCAGTACCCGACGGCGACGTTCACCCTGACCGCCCCGCTCGATGTCCCCGCGTCCGCCCTGGCCGGCACGGCGACCGACGTGACCATGATCGGTGACCTCACCCTTCACGGCGTGACGAAGAACGTCCAGATCCCCGGTCAGGCCCGCCTCGTAGACGGCCAGGTCCAGGTCCAGGGAGCGCTTACCTTCCCGCTCGCAGATTTCGGGATCACGCCGCCCAACGTCGGCGGGTTCATCCTGTCGATAGCGGATGAGGGAACGCTCGAGTTCCTGGTGGTCTTCGCCCGGGCCTGAGGCGGTCGCACAAGCCGCGCCGGCCGCGCCGAACCCGGCCGGGGTCAGATGCCCCCGGAGCCACCCTCCAGGCGATGCTTGGCGACGAAGGCGGCCGCCTGCGCCCGACGCTCGAGGTTGAGCTTGGACAGGATCGAACTGACGTAGTTCTTGACCGTCTTGTCCGAGAGGAAGATCTCGGCGGCGATCTCCTTGTTGGTCTTGCCCTCGGCGACGAGCAGCAGGATCCGCTGCTCCTGGGCGGTCAGGGCTGCCAACTCGTCCGACTGGCCGCCGGTGGCGATGCGCCGGACACGCTCGAGGACCTTCTCGGTCACTGCGGGATCGAGCAGCGAGCCGCCCCGCCCGACCGTCTCGAGTGCGGCCACCAGGTCGCGTGCGCGGATCTGCTTGAGCAGGTACCCCGAAGCCCCGGCCACGATCGCCGAGAGGACGGCCTCCTCATCCGGGTAGGAGGTGAGCATCACGACCTTGGTGTCAGGCATCTCCGAGCGGATCTCGCGACACGCCTCGACACCCGAGCCATCGGGCAATCGGACGTCCATGACCACGATGTCCGGGCGGAAGCGACGGGCGGTTTCGATCGCCTCGGCTACTGTGCCCGCCTCGGCCACCACCTGGAACCCATCGCGACGGTCGAGCAGCGCGACGAGGCCCTGGCGGACGACCTCGTGATCGTCCACGACGAGGAGACGCAGCACGGGTGTCGGCGTGGGTTCGGTCACGTTCGGCGAGCCTCGCTGTTCGACAGGTGGACGATTATCCGCGTTCCCGAACCGGGCCGGCTATCGATCTCGAGCCGCCCCCCGGCTGCGTTCGCGCGGTCGCGCAGATTGCCGAGACCATGATGCCTTCCCGGGACGATCCGTACCGGGTCGAAACCGACGCCATTGTCGGCGATGAGGAGGGCTATCCCGTCGCCCGCCGGTCGGGCGTCGATCAGGACGTGCGTCGCCCGCGCGTGGCGAGCGACATTGCTGAGACTCTCGCGAACGAGATGGATCAGCTCGCCGGTCACGGACGGATCGAGCGCGTCGAGGAGCTCCGGCGGCTCGATCTGGACGTCCACCTCGACCGCACTCGTGCGACGCAGCTCGTCGGCCAGCGCGACCAGACCGCTCGCGAGGTCGCCGCCGGACAGGTTCGGTCGCAGACCCAGGATGAACTCCCGGATGTCGGCGATGGAGCGGTGGATCCCGTCGATCGCATGGTCCACGCGATCGATCGCCTCGTCGGGCCGCTCGCGGATGAGTGACTCGACGTCCTCGAGCGACAGGCCGATCGCATACAGGCGCTGGATGACCCCGTCGTGCAGGTCGCGGCCGATCCGCTCGCGCTCCGTGACCACACGCATGGCGGCGAGGCGATCGTGCAGACGGGCGTTCTCGATGGCGATCGCGGCATGGCGCGAGAACAGCTCGACGATGCGCTGGTCGGTCTCCGAGAAGCCGCTCGCACCCCGCTTGTCGGTGAGGTACAGGTCGCCGATCGTCCGCCCGCTGAGCAGGACCGGCACGCCGAGCAGGGAGCGCATCGGCGGGTGGTGCTCGGGAAAGCCACGGGACTCCGGATGTGCCCTGATATCGTCGAGCCGCAGGGTCTGGCCCTCGTGGATGATCAGCCCCAGCAACCCGTGTCCCTCGGGCACGGCCCCGATCGCGACGCGCTGATCGCGGCTGATGCCCGACGTGTTGAAGCGCTCGATCCGTCCGTCCGGACCGAAGATGCCGATCGCCGCATAGCGCGCGTCGACGAGTTCCCTGACCCGATCCACGATGAGCTGAAGGACCGTCTCGAGGTCGAGGACCTCGGTGATCGCACGGGCGGCCTGGTCGATCGCCTCGAAGGCCGCGAACGGGTCGACGCCCGATGGGTCATCCGCCGAACCGGCACGGTCGGCGGTGGTGAGCCCGGGAGTGGACGCTGGCGACTCCATGACATGCGGAGCGTACCCGCAGCGCGGGCCGATGATGACACTCGGCCCGTACATGGGGGCTATCGGTCACTGGGAGACGACCGTCGCCGCGCCCATCATGCCCGACATGACGATGCCCCACCCCGCGCCGATCGGCGCTGTCCTGCTCGCGACCGATCTGTCCGCCACGTCCGATCCGGCCGAGGCCGAGGCGATGCGTCTCGCCGGGGCGCTCGGGGCACGACTGATCGCGGTCAGCGTCATCGACCCCGGTGCGCTGCGCATGCCCGGCGGCCACTACCGCGCGCGGGTCGACCAGGTGCGCACCGAGCGCGAGGTCGCAGCGCAGGCACTCGTGGCCCGCGCCCACGAGGCCGGCGTGGCCACGGCATTCCTCGTCTGGGAAGGCGATCCGGGCGAGGCGATCGTCGATGCGGCGTCGGCGGAGGGGGCCGACCTGATCGTCCTCGGCACACATGGCCGCCGGGGCGTGAACCGGTCGCTGTTCGGGAGCGTTTCGGATCACGTCGTGCGGAACGCTCCGTGCCCAGTGGTGGTGGTGCGCGGCCCGTCCTGAGCGGCCCGTCCTGAGCGGCCCGTCCTGAGCGGCCCGTCCTCAGCGGTCCCTCCTCAGCGGCCTCCCGCCGGCTACCGCGTGTAGACACCCCCTGGATCAAGTTCCTCACGCACGAGACGGAGCTCCTCCTGGCTCGGCGGTGGCGTCGCGGCGAGCTCATCGGCCACCCTGATCTCCCACCCGATGGTCTCGCGCACGGCCTCTACCGTCGCGCCCGGGTGCAGGGACTCGAGCCGCATCTCACCGGTCTCGTCGAAGCGATAGATCCCAAGGTCGGTCACGACGATCGACGGGCCGCGACCCAGCCAGCCGCCCTCGCGTCGGATGCGCTCAGCCTGTTCGGCGCCACCGAGGTTGCCCGGCGACGTTCGGAAGTCGATGCGCTCGACGAACGAGCGCGCCGACTGGCGCATGATCACGAACACCTGACGCGCGTTGATCGCGATGTCGCACGCCCCGCCAGATCCGGGCAGCCGCGTCGTCGGGTGGTCGTAGTCGCCGATCACGGTGGTGTTGATGTTGCCGAAGCGATCGATCTGGGCAGCGCCGAGGAAGCCGACGTCGATGAGCCCGCCGGCCAGGTAGTAGCCGAATAGCTCGAACATCGAGACCACGGCGGTCGATCCGGTGACGATGGTCGGATCGCCGATGGACAGCGGCAGCCGCTGCGGCCGTGCCCCGAACACGCCGGCCTCGTAGACCATCTCGATGTCCGGGGCGACCGTTCTTTGGGCGAGGTTGACCGCGATGTTCGGCAGCCCGACCCCGACGAAGCAGACGCGCTGGCCGGCCAGCGCCCGGGCGGCCGCGACGATCATCATCTCGGAGCGCGCGAAGCCTGGGTCGTGCTCGCTCACCGGTACTCCCCGTAGTCGACCGAACCGGATGGGGCGGACCCCGATGGACGAAGGGCAGCGATCCGCTCGGCTCCGAGCTTGGCGACGTACTCGGCCCGGTCGGCGACACCGTAGACCCACTCGCGCAGCCAGGCCTGGATGGACGCCTCGTCGCGGGTGATCGGGTCCCAGTCGAGGTAGAGGCGATTGTCGCGGTCGTAGGCACCCTGCACGTACGAGGGATGGGCGCCCCATGGCTCGACGACGACGGCGTCCACGATGAGCCCCGGGATGATGGTGCGGTTGGGGTCGGCCCGGATGACTGCATCGTCGACCAGCTCCTCGACCACCACGATCACCCGGTCCGCGGCGAAGGCGGCCTCCTTCTGGCAGCCGAGCAAACCCCAGACCTGGGTGTCACCGGCTGCCGACGCGCGCTGGGCATGGACGATGGTGACATCCGGGTGGAGCGGTGGCACTGCGTAGACGGTCTCGTCACCGTATGGCGAGGCGATCGGCCTGATCAGCGGGTTGGCGGCCGGCAGGTCGGTCTCGAAGTACGAGCGGATCGGGAAGAACGGCAGGTTCATCGCGCCTGCCGTGTACCGACCAACCATCCCGAAGTGGCTGTACTCCTCGACCGCCAGCGGCTCATCCGGGATGGCACCTTCGATCCGCCGGCGTATCGCCCCGAGACCGCCGACACCGGGGTTGCCGAGCCACGAGAAGACGAGCTTGCTGGCAACGCCGCCGGCGATCATCTGGTCGTAGATGAGGTCCGGCGTCAGGCGACACAGGGTCAGGTCGCGCCGGCGCTGCCGGATGATCTCGTGGCCGGCGGAGAACCCGATCAGGTGCGTGAAGCCCTCGATCGCGACCGAATCACCATCGCGCACCAGTTCGGCGATGGCATCGCGCATCGACGCGACCTTGTCCGTCATCCGGCGGCTTCGACCTCATGGAGGGCGCCCGCGTCGGTCACCTCGGCGAGGATCTCGGCACCATGACCGGCGACCTGTGCCACCGACTCCGTGAAGATGCGCAGCGCCGTCGCCATCTCCTCCTCGCTGACGGTCAGGGCCGGTGACATGCGGACACTGGACTTGCCGCACTCGAGTACCAGCAGGCCGCGCTCGAAGCAGGCCCACTGGACCTCCTCGGCATGCTCGGCGGTGTCGAACTCGACCCCGAGCATCAGGCCCAGACCGCGAACCTCGCGGACAAGGCCGTCGAACCGATCTACGAGCGGGCGGAGGCCGGCCAGCGCCTGCTCGCCGCGCACGGCTGCGTTGGCGGTCAGCCCGCCCTCCAGCAGGTCGATCGTGGCCAGGGCTGCCGCACAGGCGACGGGATTGCCTCCGTAGGTGGACCCATGCGCGCCGGGCCCCCAGTGCTCGAGCAGCTCGGCCCGGGCGACCATCGCACCCAGCGGCATGCCCGAGGCGATGCCCTTGGCCGTCAGCAGGATGTCCGGCTTGACCCCCCAGTGCTCGATCGCCCAGGTCCTCCCGGTCCGTCCGGCACCCGACTGGATCTCGTCGGCGATGAGCAGGATGCCGTGGGCATCGCAGATCTGACGGAGACCGGCCAGGAAGCCGTCCTCGGGGACGATGTAGCCGCCCTCGCCCTGGACCGGCTCGACGATGATCGCCGCGACCTCGCTGGCGGGAACGAGCTTGTCGAACAGGACCTCGTCGAACCAGCGCAGGTCCGCGACCCGGCCGTATGGCGCGTGGAAGACCCCCGGGAGCAGCGGACCGAAGCCGGCGTGGTACTTCGACTTTGAGGCGGTCAGCGAGACGGCGCCGTAGGTGCGCCCGTGGAACGCACCAAGGAAGGCGACTACGTAGGGCCGTCCGGTCGCGTGACGAGCCAGCTTGATCGATGCCTCAACGACCTCCGCTCCCGAGTTGCCGAGGTAGGTCCGGGCGCGGTCGCCGTTGATCGGCGTGATCTCGGCCAGCCGCTGACAGACGCGTGGGTAGATCGGCAGGTAGAAGTCGGACGCCGAGAAGTGGATGAGCTCGGACGCCTGTTCCCGGATAGCGGCGACCACCTGCGGATGCGAGTGGCCGGTCGAGGTCACCGCGATGCCCGCCGCGAAGTCGAGGAACAGGTTGCCGTCGATGTCCTCGACGGTCAGGCCATCGCCGCGGACCGGGACGATCGGATAGGCGCGAGGAAGGCTCGGCGACGTCCACGTCTCGTCATAGGCGACGTGTGCCCTGGCCCGTGGGCCCGGGATCTGCGTAACCAGGTGCGGGACAGGGCGACCAGCGGCTAGCCTGGAGCGATTCTGGTCGTCGGACACGGAGCACCTCACGGTCGGATATCGGGCATTCCATGCATAACTGGTATGCACGCTGGATATTCGATGCGAGTATAGCCGAGCCCGTGGACCGGCCGATGGCAGGTGGATGGCACCGAGGGCGCCCGCATCTCGTCTGCGTGCCGCTCGCATCTGGTCGCCCGGATCCGGTCTGCGTGCCGCTCGCATCCGGTCGCCCGCATCCGGTCTGCGTGCCGCTCGCATCCGGTCGCCCGCATCCGGTCTGCGTGCCGCTCGCGTCCGACTGGGGCCGATTCCCACCCGGTGGGCCTACGGGAGAACGAACGGACGAACCCAACGATCAGGACCCCTGCGGACGTCGTTCCTCCCCCAGTCCTCCCATGGGGCGGGACATCCGTACGTTATGGGGAGGGACACGGTATGTCCCCGGCCGCGGTCAGCCGTTCATTCGTTCGTAGGACCATGGGGTGGGAATCGTCGGTCGGTCGCGACTGCGGGCTCAACATGGACGCCTGTGCACGCACCGTGATCGCTGGGGTTGGCTGATCGACTCGTTGCACTGCGCATGTCGCTGACCCGAGCCCGGTCAGCGCGATAGGACTCGAGGGCCGCACCGTCGTCGACCCGGTGGTTCGCCCAGCCACGAGTGCCGGGCGATCGCCGGTCCGGGCGAGCAACGATCAGTCCACGACGGTGTGGCTCTGCTCCCGCAGGAACTGCGCGACGTAGTACATGGAAAGACCGGCCTTGCCGGTCGAGCCGCTCCCCTTCCAGCCGCCGAACGCCTGGATCCCCGGCCACGCACCCGTCGTGGCGCCTGCCCGCCGGTTGACGTACAGGACGCCGGCATGGATACCGTCGAGGAAGCGCTGGACCTCGGACGGATCCTCGCTGTACACGCCGGCGGTCAGCCCATACACGGAATCATTGGCCAGCGCCAGTGCCTCGTCGAGAGAGTCCACCGCGGCGACCGCGGTCAACGGCGCGAACAACTCATCCTTGAACAGACGGTGGTCAGCGGGCAGGCCGCCGACGACGGTGGGCTCGACATAGAAGCCGCGAGCAAGGTCGCCGTCGGTCAGATGCTCGCCACCGGTGAAGACCGCCCCGTCCCGACGGGCATCGGCGACGGCCGCCTGGTGGCGATCCACCGCCCGCTGGTCCACGATGGGGCCAAGCCAGTTGGCCCGGACGACGGGGTCGCCGATGACGATCCGCTCGGTCTTCTCGACCAGCTTCTCGACCAGCGCGTCATGGACCGGTCGCTCCACGTACACCCGTGAGTTCGCCGAGCATTTCTGCCCACCGAAGCCGAAGGCCGCCCGCATGATCCCCTCGGCGGCCTCGTCGAGGTCGGCGTTGCGGGTGACTATCGCCGGGTTCTTGCCGCCCATCTCGACGATGCACGGCCGCGGCCACTGCCGGCTGAAGGCGTGGAACAACCGCATCCCGACCTCGTACGAGCCGGTGAACACGATGCCGTCGATGCCCGGGTGGTCCTGGAGGGCCTGGCCGATCGATTCGCCGGGGCCCATCACCAGGTTGACCACGCCGGCCGGCACCCCGGCATCGATGTATGCCTCCATGAGCTTGATGGCCGACCACGGCGATGCCGTCGATGGCTTGAACACGACGGTGTTGCCGGCCATCATCGCCGCGCTCGTCGGTCCTGCGGCGAGGGCCATCGGGAAGTTGAACGGTGAGACCACGGCGAAGACGCCATGGGGCCGAAGGATCGAGCGGGTATGGACCGCGCTGTCGCCGAGGTTGCCCATCACGTGGTCGTAGCCCGCGTTGTCCTCCATCGTCCCGGCGTAGTAGCGGATCAGGTCGGCGGACTCCTCGACCTCGCCAAGGGCCTCGATCCGGTTCTTGCCGACCTCGAAGGCCATGATCGCCGACTCGTCCATCAGCCGGTCGCTGATCAGTTCGGCGGCACGACGCAGGATCGCCAGACGCTCCTGCCACGGCGTGGCGGCCCAGCCGGGCTGGGCGGCTCGCGCCGCCGCGACCGCCTCATCGAGGTCGGTGGATGTCCCGATGACGAACGTGCCGAGCAGCCAGTCGCGGTCGATCGGGGAGCGCAGCTCGGTGACACCCGCGCCATCACGCCAGGCGCCGTTCACGTAGTTCCGATGGTGACCACCGAAGGAGGCACGGACTCGCTCAGCGGCCTCCTCGAACCCGCTGTGCAGGTCCTCGTTGTCGGCCTTGAGGGTGGCGTAGGTGATCTTGATGCGCGGCTTGGCCTCGGACGTCATGGCA
>CAYNGM010000022.1:0-14579 GCA_964396565.1 uncultured Anaerolineaceae bacterium
TCCGCGTCAGCCGGTTGCCCACGGGGTCGTAGGCGCGGACTTGGCCCACCGGGAGTGCCTCGGCGAGGATGACGCCGAGCAAGAGGAACACCGCTGTCGTGCGCCGTCGAGGGCGCCGCTGACGGCCCCGGACCGAATCCACCGATGACGTCGCCGGATACCGAGTCGTCACCCGAAGTCAGTCTCCCGACTCGACCGAATCCTGTGACGATGACTGGGATTCATCGTAGGGCCCGATGTCTGGCGCGACCCTCTGGCGAGCGTCTGGTCAGTCCGACAGCGAGCGGTCATGATCTGCCCTAGAGAGTCGCTCAGACTCTGCCAACGCACCTGAAAATGCTCGCTCGACCACTCCAAGACACCCGCGACTAGACGCCTTGTCGGCGAGGACGTCCAAGAACGCCTTGTCTGGGTAGCCGAAGCGAAGGTCGGACAACCCTGCAATCTGCGCGATGACGACGATCTGAAGCTCGTTCAGGCACTCCAGTGTCGCGCGACTTGCTTCGCGTTGGTTACCTGCCGACACGTAGGCGGCGCGACCAGCCAGCGTCAACTGTCGTGCGAGCGAAACCAAGAAAATCTGCCGACCGTCGCCCGCCAGCCAGTCAAGCAGGCGGGGCTTCATATCGTCAGCGGTCACGGGTATGGCGTCCGCGGCAGTGCGTCCACGTCGACGCCGCGGTCCCTCAACACCTTGATCCTCGTGTTGCCATCCATCACGGTCCCGTCCGGCTTCACCCGGAGGGGTTCCGCGGCGTCCGGCCCGAGTGAGTCAATGATCTCATCGGTGGACCTGCGGCTCCAGTACTCGATTGAGGTCTGCGAGACTGCGTCCTTGCCGTGCAATGACCTGAGCGGCGCTGCGCAGTTGTGGACGAGCCACTGTCCCGTCCCGACGAAGAAGGTGTGGGCACCCTCGACGGTCAGGTCCCACAGGATGCCAGCAAAGGGCGCGGTCGTGACCGAGTCCACGGTGCCGGTGCCCGTGACTGTCTTGACGCTGGCTCCCGGCCACAGGTCGCCCGCATCCACCCAGCCGGCACCGATGGTCAGGAACGGGTGATCGGGCGTGGTCGTGATGGTCTCGCCATCGATGGTCAGGTACGCGACGCCGTCGTCGGGATGGGGCAGCACGGCCGTGACCGGCCGCTCGACGAGCCGCCCGCTCGCCTCGTCCCAGGCGAGCACGATGTCGCCGACCTCGACCGAGCTGATGGCCACGGGACCGTCTGGTGTGGCCACGAGGGTCTCGGGGGTGAAGCTGCAGGCAGCCCCGGCTGTCCGATCGAGCCAGCGCAGGCCATCCCCGACGTCGTCGACCACCCGCCCGCCCCGGACGAGCATGCCCAAGCCGGTGGCGCACGGGATGAACAGCGAGGCGACATCGGCGCCCAGGGCGAGGGCGTTGGTCCCGACGTCCTTCTCCGGGCCGCTCAACAGGGTCGCGGCGCTGTACGCGACGAAGCCGACGTCGAAGGCGGCATCGACCCCGCAGTGACCCGACGGGTCGGTCGCGTTGAGCGGGTCGTTGGCGAGATAGGTGTAGCGGTTGCGCGACTGCCCATTCGTCGGCTCGCCTGACCAGGTGTCGCGGGTCAGGAATCGCCCGAGCTCCGGGTCATAGCGGCGCGAGCGCAGATCGACGAGCCCTGAGGCGTCGGTCGGTTCGCCGGTGAAGCCGTGGACGGTATCGGGATCGCCGGTGCTGGCCGTGACCACCCCGAACTCGTCGGTCCGGACGGTGGCGATGACCGCGCCCTCGTCGTCGGTGACCGTGCGGATCGAACCGAGACGATCGGCCAGGGGCACCTCGACCTCTGATCCGCTGACCGTCCAGGCGAGGCCTGTCGGTCCCCAGACCGAGCGCGTCGTCCCGTCGTCGAGGACGACCGGCAGGCCGCCTGCGACGTCGTTGAGGTAGGTCGTCGCCGGATCGCTCCCGACCTGCTCGCCGACGCGAGTCCCGTCGCCGTCGTACGTGCTGAGCGTGGTGGAAGACCCGACCGTCGCCTCGATCAGGCGATGGGCCGCGTCATAGTCGAATGTGTCCGAGCCGCGGGCAGTGAGGTCGCCGGCCGCATTCACCGTGACCGAGCCGGCGTCCACGGTCAGCAGCCGATCGGCGCCATCGTGGGTGTACGTCGTCGTCGTGGTGTCGATCGTGCGCGACAGCCGGTTGCCAAGGGGATCGTAGGCATACGAGCGCTCGTCGTCGGGGCCGTCGACCGCGGTCAGCCGAGAGAGCCGGTCATACCCGTACGTCCAGTCGAGCGCACCCTCATCGAGGGCGATGACCCGCCCGAGCTGATCGAGCTCGTAGTGGTGCTCGGCCTGGACGGTGCTGTCGAGGACGTGCTCGATGTCGGTCAACCGCCGGGCATCGTCATAACCATAGGTCGTGACGACGCCGTTGGGATGGGTGACGGTCTCGAGGGCGCCGTCGGGGGCATACCCGTATGTCGCCGTCCGCTCGTCCCAATCGGTCAGTGACTCGACCCTGCCGGCCTCGTCGATGGCGTACTCGACGATGTCGTCACCGGGATAGATCAGCGCGGTCCGGTGGCCATCGAGGTCGTGCCGGTAGCCGACCGTGACCGAACCCGGGAAGGTCACCGTCACGAGCCGGTCCGCCTCGTCATGGGTGTACGTCGTGGTCCCGGTGCCGTCGGTCATCTCGGTCCGGTTGCCGTGGGCGTCGTACTCATAGGCGACGTCGGGTGTGCCGGTATCGGCGTAGTCGATCTCGACCAGCCGGTCGAGCCGGTCATACTCGAAGGTCGTGGTGTGGCTGAGCGGGTCGGTGAGCGTGGTCCGGTTGCCTGCTGCGTCATAGGCGGCGGCGGTGACGAGCGGGCCCGACGTCGATGGCCACGATGGGTACTCGGTCTCGCTGCGGACGAGCCCGCGGCCATCGAACGTGTACGCGGTCGCGCGCTCGAAGGTGGCGTCACTGTCGGCGCGGATGACTTGTGTGACATTGCCCGCGGCGTCGTGCTCGTAGGTCGTCGTGATCAGGGCTCCGGGTGGATCCTCGGGATCGGTCCAGGCGGCCGTGCTCTCGATCACCTCCGCGAGCGAGTTGCGCGCGTCATACCCGAGGGTCGTGACCTGCCCGGATGCATCGATCCGCACGACCGGGTTCCCGACCTCGTCATAGCGGGTCTCGGTCACGAGCGGGTCGCCGGCGCCGTCGGGATCGGGGGTCTCGACGAAGCGGACGCGATCCTCGTCGTCGTACTCGATCACGGTCCGATGGTCGTCAGGGTCGGCGCTGCCTTCGTGCCCGACCGGGTTCACGGTCGAGATCAGGCGTCCGACCGCATCGTAGTCGTAGCTCGTCACGTTGCCGAGCGGGTCCGTGGTCTCCTTGAGCAGCCCGGCGCGGGCGCCGGACGTGAAGTACGTGAGGGATGTCGCGAAGTCGTCGTCCGGGGACCCGCCCGTGTTGCCCCGGGCCGGGATGACGCGGGTCACGAGACCCGGGTTGGCACCGTCCGTGTATTCGAGCTTGGTGATCGCCGTGCGCGACCCGAGGTCGGGATCGGTGAAGCGGGTCGTGGTCTTGACGAGCTTGTTCCCGCCCGCGCCGTACTCGCGGTCGGTGGCGTAGTCGGTATCGATCGCCGACAGGTCGGTCGCGCAGGTCACGGTCTGACCCGATGGGACGCCCTTCGGAGCGACCTGTTGGACCAGGTTGTCGTACGCGTCGAAGGCGAACAGTGTCACTGGCCGATCGCCCCCACTGGCGGGCGCCGGGGCGATGATCCGGGTGAGATTGCCGCGGCTGCCGGCGACCGCATCGCCCTCGTAGTCCACGTCGTAGCAGAAGTTCGTCGTGAACCCTCGGGCGTTCGTGGCCGATGTCCGGAATCCGTCAGTGGAGTAGGTGAACGTCTCGGTCACGGTCTGCGTGGAGGTCGGCGCGCTGGTCCGCTCGACGAGCCAGCCCGATGCGTCGTAGTGGTCCTCGATCGTCGGCTCGAAGCTCGGCTCATGGCTGGTCGGCGGCAGGGTCGTCGTCGTGACCCGGGTCCCGTCGCCATTGACGACGTAGTCGAACGTCGTCTCGTCGTCGGTCACCAGACCGCGCGCGTCCTGCTGGCGCTCGACGCGGCCCTGGCCGTCGTACTCGAGGGTCAGCGCCACGTGCTCCCGCGCGTCGGTGATGGTGGTCAGGCGGTGCGTCGCTCCGTCGTACCCGAACGTCGTGATCTCGCCTTCGCGGTCGGTGACCGTCTCGAGGCGGCCCTCGGCGTCGTACTCGTACTCGACGGTCCGCGGCGGGCTCAGCCAGTCCGTGACGCCCGTGATCCGCCCGTCGGTCAGCTCGAGCTTGAGCACGCCGCGTCCGGCCGGGTCCTCGACGAGGATGCGATCGTCGCCGTCGTACCAGAGCGTGGCCGTGTTGCCGTAGCGATCGGCGATGGCCATCAGCCGTCCCGTCGGATCGAACTCCCAGGTGGCGCGGTCGACCTCGGTCACGGTGTAGCCGAGGTCGGGGTTGCGAACGAGCGTGGCCCGCGTGGCCGGTGACGGGTCGAAGATGCCGCCCGACTGGTGTTCGAAGCGGTCCGTGTTGCCGTCGGGACGAACGAACAGGAGATCGCCCGTCGCGTCGCCGGGCTCGCGGAGCCGGGCGCCGTAGGTGAAGCTCCAGCCGGGACCCATCGGGCCCTCGCGCGAATCGGCGCTGTTGTACCAGCGGGTGAGGGCCGGCGTCGGACCGAGGCCCTGCGTGGCCACGTCGCTGAACTCATAGAGGAAGGCGCCGCTGAAGGTGCTGACGGGGTCGCCGGCGACGGCGCCGTTCTCGAGCAGCTCCATCGCGTTGGGGAAGTCCTCGATGGGCATCCCGACGTTCTCCGGCCACGGCGTGTCGCCACTGACCCAAGCCATCGAGAGAGTCATTGAACAACCCATCGAGGTCCGTCCCACGTAAGGGACGCGGCCGAGGTAGAACCACGGGTGGTCGGCGGACCCCGTGCCGCTCGAGGGCGTCGTGAATGACCCGGATAGCGTACTGACGAAGGTGCTTTCGGCGACCGACCCATGTTCCTCGTCGACGGGCGTCCAGCCACCGATCCTGATGCCCGACTTTACCCTCGTCCCGTTCGCCGGGCAGCCGCTGATGGTCGAGGTCCAGGCATAGGTGTTGGATGGGGCGACGGCGACCGGCCAGTAGTCCGTGGAGCAGCCGTCGCCGGTCGTATCCGTGCAGGACAGCGAGGTGACGGCGTTCGTCGAGTCCACGGACTCGATCGGGTAGGTCAGCACGGTGCTGTTGCCCGCGGCATCGGTGATCCGATAGTGGACCTGGCGACTGCCGGTCCCGCTCGTCAGCTCCCACGGGACGGCCGAGCCCGTCACGGGCTCGAACGAAGTCCCATCATTCGATGCCTCGACGGACGCCACCCCGGATGGATCATCCGAGGTGACGTCGAGGACGACACTGGTCGATGGCGTGACGAGCGCCCCGCCGCCGATCGAGATGGTGCCTGTCGGGACCGCGAGATCGACGTCCACGACGAGCGCCGCCGACGGGCTGCTCGGGTTCCCGGCGGGATCAGTGGCGAAGGCGCGCACCTCGATCTCGCCGTGGGCGAGCGTGTCCGTGGTGATCGACCATGCACCCGCGACCGCCATGGCCGAACCAAGATCGGTCGAGCCATCCGTCAGGGTGATGAGGACGTCGGCCGGCGCCGTCCCACTGAACGTCGGGGTGGCATCCTTGGTGGTGTCGTCCGTGCTGCTCGCGCCGGTGTCGGACGCCGCGTCGAGGTCGGGCGTCCCTGGCGCCGTGGGCGGCGTCGTATCGACGGTCACAGACAGCGAGCTTGAGGAGCCCGACTGATTTCCCGCTGGGTCGGTCACCTTCGCGGTGATGCTGTGGGTCGCGTTGGTCAGCGTCGAGCTCGTGATCGACCATGTCCCGCTCGACACCGCACCCGAACCGATCGGACTGCCACCGGCGAAGAGCTGGATGGTCATCCCGTTGGTGCCGGTCCCGGTGAATGTCGGCGTCGTGTCGTTCGTGACGTCGTCGGTGGTGCTCTGGCCCGAATCCGATCCACTCGCCAGGTCTGGGGTCCCAGGCGCATCGGGATCGTCCGTGTCGATCGTCACGTTGCGAGCGGTCGAAGGCTCGGAGGTGTTGTCGGAGGCGTCGGTGGCGGTCGCCGCGATGGCGTGCTCGCCATCGCCAAGGCTGCTCGTCGTGATCGTCCAGGTGCCGCCGGTCGCTGTCCCCGAGCCGACGTGGGTCAGGCCGGCATAGAGCTTGACCGTGGAGCCAGCCTCGGCTGTGCCGGTGAACGTCGGCGTGGCGTCGCTGGTGACGTCGTCGCTGTCGGAGGCACCCGAATCCGAGGCCGCGATGAGGTCCGGGATGGAAGGCGGGTCGGGGGCTGTCGAGTCCGTGTCGAGCTCGATCGTGTCGGACACGGTCGTCGTTCGCCCGGCCACGTCGGTGACCCGGTACCAGACGGTCTTGGTCCCGTCGCCCGTAGCCAGGGTCCACGACGGGCTCGTCCCTGTGACGGGGATCCAGTCGCTCTCGTTGTTCGAGGCATGGGTCGCCCCCACACCAGAAGGCGTGTCCGAGTTCGTGACGTTCAGGGTCACTGACGTCGTGTTGGTCGTGGCGGCGCCCGCGTTGATCTGGAGCGACGCCGATGGATCCGCCGTATCGATCGTGACCGACAAGGCACTCGATGCCGGGCCCTGGTTGCCGGCGAGGTCCGTGGCGCGGGCGGTGATCGAGTTGGCGCCCGCGGGCAAGGCCGAGGCCGTGATCGTCCAGCTGCCGCCGGTCGCGGTGGCCGTACCGACCGCGGTGCTGCCGGCGCGGTAGAGGGTGACCGTGGCGTTGGCCTCGGCGCTGCCGGTGAACGTCGGTGTCGTGTCAATGGTGACGTTGTCAGAGTTGGAGCTGCCGCTGTCCGTTCCGCTGGTCATGTCCGGCGTGCTCGGCGCCGCGGGATCCGCCGTATCGAGGATGATCGTGTCAGACACGCTGAGCCCGCTCGTGGCGTTGCCATTGGCGTCTTTGAACTGGGCATGGACGGTCTTGGTCCCGTCGCCCGCAGGCAGGGTCACATTGATGGTCGGGTAGGCGTACCAGCCGTACCAGGTCGAGCCGCCGTTGACCGTGGCCCGGATATGCGTTACGCCAGCGGGGCTGTCACTGACTCCCGACGCGGTCACCGTCACCGCCGGGTCGTTGGTCCAGGTCGCGCCGCCCTCGATCGAGATCGAACCTCCGGACGGTTCGGTCCCGTCGACCACGATGCTCTGCGCCGTGTTAGTCGATTCGACGTCGAGTGGATCGCAGTTGGCACCCGGCCGGTTGGCGACGTTGCTCGTCGAGAAGCTCTGGTTCCAGACCATCTTTTCGCTACCGTAGTAGGTCGTGCAATCGGAGTGGATGAACCCGAAGTCGCCGGCGGCATCCGGTGTGTGATCGGCATGCCAGACCGTCTCGAGCATGGTCGTGGTGTAGTTGGCGAGGTAGATCGGCAGGGCGTACTCATCGTCCGTGTCGGGGCAATCGGTCGTGCTGTTGGCCTTGAGATAGTCGGTACTGCCGATGGCCCAGTTGCAGGACACACCGGTCGAGTTGATGAGGTTGCCCCAGTCGAAGTTGCCGTCGGTCGGGGTGTCGGCGTCCTGGCGGACCCAGCCGACCCCGTCGTACCGGAAGGCGTTCGTGCAGCTCCAGTCGTCGACGACGTCGCTGATGTAGCCGTACACGGTGCCGGTCGTCGAGTAGGTGGCCACGGCCGTGGTGCTCGCGGTGTTGGTCAGGTGGCCCTCGAACGACGGGCCATCAGCGCAGCCCAGCGCCTTGGCGGGCTGTGGCGTGAGGGCCTCGGGACGTGGGACGGGCAGCTCGCTCGGCGCCATGGTGGCGAAGAACGTGGAGATCCCGAAGATCGCCGCGAGGGCGACGGTCCGCAGGCGAAGTGCCGGGCCGGTCACGAACCGGACCCCTTCTCGTCGGCCGGTGCGGGTTCGACGAAGGCGGGCTCCGGCTTGGGCAGCTCCGGTGGGTCGGTCGGATAGCGGAACGTGATGACCGTCTCGACCAGCAGGTCGTGGACCTCGAGCAGGGTATTGCGAGCGAGGATAGTGATGGTCACGAGTCGCCCGGCGTCGTCGAAAGCGAGCCTCGCCGGTGTCGTGATCTCGGTCGCCTCGGCGAGGTCGACCGCGATGATCCCCGGGATGTCCTCGGCGGTGGTCGTCGCCTCGAGGGCGCGGACCGGCGGCAGCTCGGGACCCTTGAGACCATCGATCGCGTCAGCTATGGCCGCGGGATCGACTGGAGGGATTGCCACCTCAAGCGGATCGCCCGTGACCGGTTCGTTCGCGCTACGTTCGGTCGGCGGGGCGACGGCGACGTCGCGTGCCTCGGTCGCCCCGGTCAACATCGTCGGCAGGAGGGCGACCGTGGCCGGGTCGAGGCCGATGCCCGGCAGCAGGTCGGTCTCGTACCAGCCGTCGCCATCGTCTCGATAGCCGATGCCCTCACGGACGAGGGCTCGGTAGGCGATCCGGGCCGTGTCGAGCTTGTACCCCTCCTTGCTCTCCGCCCTCGGGCCCTGGAGCATCTCCATCCAGTATCCGTCGGGCGTGGCGAAGCCGCGCTGGATCATGGTGTCGAGGGAGTACCGTTCGGCGAGGCCGAGACTCTTACGCCGGTCGATAGGATCGGGGATCTCGACCAGCGGACCACCCGGGCGGGCGGCGATCGTGCTCACCTGGACGATCTCGAACTCGATCCCGCCACCGCCCGGGGCGAGGGCGCGGGTCAGGACGTCGGCGGCAGAGCTCGAGAGCTCGGTCGGAGAGGCGTTCTCAGCGCCGGCGCGCGGATCCGGCGAAAGGACGACGAACGGCGTCGCCAGGCGCGCAAGCGCGACCATCCCGACAAGGATGAATGGAAGCGCGACGAGCGCAGACTGCCGCTTGGGCAGACGCTCACTCGACGCGATGGGCGAGGCGGCGGGCTGCAAACCGTCAGACGCCATCACTGCTCCGGGACCTGTGTCCGATCCGCCTGCTGCGGACTCTGCGATGGTCGAGCCGCGGCGGGGTCGCGGTCAAGTCTGGTGGGCGCGACCCTGTCGAAGGAAGCTACGCTACGGCTCGTTGGTCCCCTCGCGGCCGAAGTCGTCCTCGATGCGGACGACGTCGTCGAGCTCCGGTGTGGAGACCTCCATGAGCTCGCAACGCTCGATCGCCTCGTAGCGGTGGATACGCCCCGTCGGGACGTGTCGCGCGGCGCCGGGGCCGAGCTCCTCGACCCGGATCTCGCCTGAGTCGTCCTCGAGGTACAGGCGCAGACGGCCCGACACCACGAGGATCGACTCGTCCTTGACCTCGTGCTTCTGGAGGGACAGGCGCTTGCCGGTCTCGATGACGAGCACCTTCCCGACGTACCGGTCCGTGACGGCCCAGATCTGCTCGTGGCCCCACGGCTTGTCGACGCGGCGGCCGGCCAGCTCGTCGCTCCCGCTCATGACCCGCGAACCAGCTGCTCGCCGGCGACCAGCAGTTCGTCGCGCAGCTCGGCCGAGCTGGCCTCCGTGTAGACGCGGACGAGCGGCTCCGTTCCGGATGCCCGGATGAGCAGCCACGACCCGTCGTCGAGGAAGAACTTGAAGCCGTCCTTCGTCTCGAGCGAGACCGTGCGGGCGACGGGCAGGCCGGCCAGCGTGGTCGGAGTCGACGCCGCGAGCTCCACCAGCAAACGATGCTTGGTCGAGTCGTAGATCGCGCGCTCGACGTGGACGTCGACCCGGAGATAGAACGACGGTCCCGCGAGCTCGTGGAACGCAGCGACGGCCCTCGACACGGGCCAGCGGCCGGCGGCCTTCTCGCGCAGGAACAGGTCGAGCAGCAGCAGGTCCGCGTAGATCCCGTCCCGCTCGGGCAGATGCATCCCGAACCCGAAGCCGCCCGATTCCTCGGCGCCCATCATCGCCCCGGTCTCGATCATCTTCGGACCGATGAACTTGAAGCCGACGGGGACCTCAGGGGTGTCGATGCCGTAGTGCGCACCGAGCCGCGCGGCCATCGAGGTGTTGTTGACCGACACGACGACGGGGTCCCGCCAACCGCGGTGCTCGGCGAGGTAGTACATGAGCAGGCCGGTGACCTGGAGCTGATGGAGGAACGTGCCCCGCTCGTCGGCCGCCCCGGCTCGGTCGGCGTCGCCGTCGAGCAGCAGGCCGAGGTCGTAGCCGCCACCTGCGATGACGCCGAGCGCCTCGTTCACGTTGGGCCGGATCGGCTCCGGGTTGACCCCGCCGAAGAACGGGTTGCGCTCCTGGTGCAGCTCGTGGACGCGGATCCGGCCACCGGCGAGCAGCCGGCTGAGCCATCCCGCACCGGAGCCCCATAGCGGGTCGACGAGCACACTGACGTCCGCGGCCCGGAGTTCGTCGAGATCGACCGTGCGGCGGACGAAGGTCTCGTACCCGTCGTACGGGTCGAAGCGCTCGACGAGACCGGCTGCCTCGGCATCAAGGAACGGCCGGCGGTCCAGTTCGATGTCGCCGTTGACCGCGAGCCGGGCCTCGATCCCGGCCAGCATCTCGGCGCCACCGGCAGCCCCGGTCGGTGCCTTGACCTTGAACCCGTTGTCGACCCACGGGTTGTGACTGGCGGTGATCACGATGCCGGCCGCCGCCCCGCGCTGGACGACCTCGTACGAGCTCATCTGGGTCGGCACCGCACGCGACGCGAAGGCGACCGGGATCCCGTACGCGAGGAGGACCTCGGCCGCGGCCACGGCGAAATGCTCCGAGGCGAACCGCCGGTCGTAGGCGACGACGATCCCCTTCTGTGCCTCCCTACGTTCGGTGACGTAGGCGGCCACCCCGTCGGCGCAACGGCGGACGTTCTCGAAGGTGTACTCGTCGGCGATCCGGGCGCGCCAGCCGTCGGTCCCGAAGACGATCCGGGTGGGCGTGCGCCCGGCGCCGGCTTCCGTGGTCACCTGGCTTCCTCCGGTTCGGCGCAGCGCTCGATCAGGGCCTGGATCAGTCGCAGGTCCGGTGCCGCACCCCGAAGTACGGCGATCGGCTGGGCCGCCGTCATGCTACCCCGCTCCGGTGGCGCGATCACCCCGAGCCGGCCGTCCACACGTCGGACGACAAGGTCGCCGTCGTCCACGTCGACGGTTTCGCCCGGCTGGACGACGCCACCCTCGCCACGCGCTCCGATCGCTTCGAGCAGCGCCGTCCACGACCCAAGGTCGGACCAGCCCACGTCCATCGAGCCCATCACCACCTGCCCATCGCGGGCCGCGCTCTCCATGACCGCGTAGTCGATCGACACCGACTTGAGCTGCTCGTACGCGTGCTGGAGGAGGGCCGGCGCGGCGACCGTTGGCTCGATAAGTTGCAGGAGGCCGGTGTAGCGCTCGAGTGCCGCACGGATCGCTCGACGACGCCACAGGAAGATCCCGGCGTTCCAGGCGACACCCGTTTCCCTGGCGAGTTCCTCGGCTCGCGCGGGCTTGGGCTTCTCCTCGAATGCCCGCAGCGGATAGATGTCCAGGCCCTCGCGACGTTCATGGCGATCGACGTGTGGGAGCAGGTAGCCGTAGCCCGTGGCAGGACGGGTGACCTGCGTCCCGAACGTCACGAGCGGGTCAGCCAGGCCGGCCGCCCCCGTCGCGACATGCTCGCCGGCAGCACGCAGGGCCTCCGTGTACGTGCCCTGGTCCCTGATGTGGGCATCCGCCGGGACGACGAGCATGACTTCGTCATCGGGTCGGTCGATGGCGGCCACGGCGAGGGCGATGGCCGCCGCCGTGTTGCGGCCCATCGGCTCCGTCAGGACCCCGGCATCGGGGAGCTGCTCGCGGACCATGCGCTCATAGCGACGGTCGGTCACGACGGTGACGTCGGTGGTGGGGAGTCGGGCGGCCGTCGCCTGGAGCAGCGACTGCGTGCCGACCAGCGGCAGGAACGGCTTCGGGCGCTCGGGCCGACTCAGGGGATGGAGTCGGGTCCCGCCGCCCCCGGCCATGATGACGGCATACATGCGCCGGTCATCGTAGCGCCGCGCGACCCGGGAGGATCGACGACCGTGCCGGCCGATGGGCCACAAGTAGTGTCCGGGCGGGCTAACGCGCGCTACTGGCTCGCGCTACTGGCTGATGATCACCCAGGTGTCCTCCCAGACCACGTCGCGCTGCCACTCGTGATACCTGGTGAACTCGCTGCGGAACTCGGCCTCGGTGAGGTACTTGTACGGCCACGGATCGGTGGGCGAGCCGAGGGGGCCACTCACGTAGAAGCCCAGGATGTCGCGACGGCCCCGATCAGAGGGTGCGGCAGGATCCAGCGCGGCCCGATAGCCGAGCACGATCCAGGCGTGGGTCCCCTCATGGACGGGCACCCCGACCGGCGCTCCGGTCCGGTCGATCGACTCGACGATGGCCGCAAGCGACGCCGACTTGTCGGTGAAGCTCCGGTCACGGTAGTCGGCGCTTCCGGCGGTGTACTCGCGGAGGGCCCACGCCCAACCCGCAGGATCATTGCCCTTGGTCTTGTACGTGTAGCGGTTGTGCGCGCGGGTCGCGTCGTAGATCTGCTGCTGGGTCGCCTTGGTCCGATCGCTCGTCCCCATGATCAGATTGACCATCGACTGGGTGGTCGCCGGCACGCACCAGTAGTTGGTGTACTGCTTGACCATCGCGCTCTCGCGGTAGATCAGGACATCGGTCGGTGCCGCGGCGACGGCGACCCGTGCGGTCGGTGTCTTCGCCCGCCCTGCGTCGCTCAGGTGGCGGACCGATGACGTCCCGCGCGCCGGCAGGACCGTTGCGCCCGATCGCGTGGACGGGCGCCCGGATGGGTCGGCGGCGAAGGTCGGGGCGGCGCTGAGGACCGTCGCCACGACGACGAGACAGGCGGTCAGCATGAGTCGCCGCGTTTGGTCGGTCGATCGTGTCGTGATCATCTGCCGCGCTCGAGCCATGTTGTGAAGCCTAAGCATCCGGCCGGGCCGCACGACGCCCCCGATGGTCGGCCTCGGTCACCAACCGATGGTCCGGTGCGCCGCGTCACCTTGTCGCCCGCCCCGATCGATGCCGGTGTGGCGATCGATGGACGCGTCCGAGGCGTGTCCCATGCTGCGACGCGCGTTGACGACCGCCGTTACACGCCCGTAGGATGCAGCGACCCTGCGGTCGGGCTCGGTGCTCGACCGCCGACCAGCGATCGTGCGCGAGGACCGCCGTTGACCGCTTCCCCAGCAGCGGACACCGTCTCGACGACCACCGGGGTCGGCGCCACATCCAGCCCGGACGGTCGGCCTGCGCCTGACGTCGAGATCATCGACGTGACCAAGCGGTTCGGCGACGTCGTCGCGGTCGATGCCATGCATCTCGGGATCGAACGGGGCGAGTTCTACTCCCTGCTTGGTCCATCGGGCTGCGGCAAGACGACGACCCTGCGCATGATCGCCGGGTTCGAGCAGCCGACAGAGGGTGAGATCCTGCTCGCCGGTCAGCCGATCGCCGGCATCCCGCCCTACAAGCGCAATGTCAATACGGTCTTCCAGCATTACGCCCTGTTCCCGCACATGGACGTCGCCCAGAACGTCGGGTACGGGTTGCGCCAGCGCAAGGTCGGGAAGGCGGAGGAGGGCCGACGCGTCAGCGAGGCGCTCAGCCTTGTCCGGCTCGAGGGCTACGAGCGTCGGCGGACCTGGGAGATGTCCGGCGGCCAGCAGCAGCGCGTCGCGCTCGCTCGCGCCCTGGTCAATCGACCGACCGTGCTCCTCCTCGACGAACCCCTCGGAGCGCTCGATCTGAAGCTGCGCAAGGAGATGCAGCTCGAGTTGAAGGCCCTCCAGCGCGAGGTCGGGATCACCTTCGTGTACGTGACCCACGACCAGGAAGAAGCGCTCACGATGAGCGACGTCATCGTCGTCATGCGCGATGGCCGGATCCAGCAACTGGGTCGTCCGGCGGAGCTCTACGAGCGACCCGTCAACCGCTTCGTCGCGGACTTCATCGGGACCTCCAACTTCATCGATGCCTCTGTCGCCGAGATCTCCGGTCGCACCGTCACCGCGCGCACGACGAACGGCCTGATCCTGCGCGGTGCCCTGACCGATCCGGCAGCGAGCGTCACGTTCGGCGACGGGGTGACCGTGGCGACCCGCCCGGAGCGCCTGTCGGTCGCACGGATCGACCCGGGCGCGACCACGGGGAGCGGCAGTACGGAGGTGCGTGGCCGGATCACCCAGGGCACGTACCTTGGCGACCAGACCGAGTATCGCGTCACGACAGAGCAAGCGGGCGAGCTGATCGTCCGCCACCAGAACACCACGGGCGCGGGAGGTGCCCTGGGTGTCGGACCGGGCGACCAGGTGGTCGTCCGCTGGCAGGAGGAGGCCAACCTCATCCTCGCCGGGTGAGGGTCAGGCAGCACGGACATCTGCAGGAGGAGCAGCACCATGGCCGAGAACGAGATCGAACAGGTCATCCGCCGGATGTCCCGGACCCCGCTGAGCCGCCGCGGCTTCCTGTACGCGAGCACGATGTCGGCGGCGGCCGC
>CAYNGM010000023.1:0-9318 GCA_964396565.1 uncultured Anaerolineaceae bacterium
GGATCAGCAGGTCGCGTCCGCCGACGGTGAGAAAGCGCGGTTCCCCGACCGTGGTTCCGGCCGCCTTCTTGCCGGCGGTCACCACCGCCGTCGCCTTGCCGCGCTTGAGGTCCACCCGGTAGACGGTCCTTGTCGCACCATCGATGACGTAGGGCGCCCCGTCCGGTCCCTTCACCAGCGTCTTGAGGTCGAACGCCGGGACATCGTCGGTAGGGGCGAAGCGGAAGAGCTCCGTCGACGCGACCGGGACCACGCCGTAGAGCCGGTCGAGTCCGGTCACGACCTTGGCCCGCAGCGGGTCGATGACGGCCTTGGAGACCTTGGCCTTCTCCGCCGCCGCCAGGTCGTCGTAGGCCTTGGTCAGGAGCTCGAGCGCCTGCTTCGGATCGTCCTCGACGAGGTCCACACCTGGACCCGCGACTGCGGCGATGCCCTTCCTGGCGGCCTGCAGAGCGGCCTCGCCGGCGGCGACCGAGCTGATCGACTCCTGGCCGCCCGAGCCACCGATGGTGTTCACCGCCAGACCGAGACCGCCGACGACGGCGATCAGGGCGAGCACGGCGATCGCGGCCCGGCGCTGCGTCTCGCGACGTGATGCGAGGGGCGTCACCCGTCGATAGGCCGGCCGTCGATGCGGCAGCAGGTCCTGGACCCGGCGCACGATCCCGGCGAAAGCGCCGCCCGCCGCGACCTTGGCCGAACCAGCGGCGCTGCTCACAGCTGCCGATGCGGCCTGGACGTTGTCGGCGAGCGGTATCGGCGAGCGGTCCGGCGCCCCGGCCAGCGGCTCGGATGGACGGACCGGGACCAGGGTCCGGCTGCGGCTGGTCTGCGCACCCTCGGTCGCCTCGAAGGCGATGGCACCGTCGGAGCCCGCGCCACCGGCGGCCACGAACCGGGCATGGAGATGTTCCATGGCCGATTGCGGGTGCAGCGTGAGCAGCGCGTCCTTGAGCTCGTCGGGACCCAGTCTGGCCATGACGTTGGGTGACACCAACGCGAGCGAATCGCCCACCGAGATCTCGCCTCGCCAGACGTCGGGCTCCAGGCCGCCCGACGGCATGCCGCGCTCACGGTGCGGGTCGGGCAGGGTCGACAGTCTCGCCTGGCGGACCAGGTACGCCTCAGCGGGTCCGACCGTCGCCACGTACATCTCGTTGCCGCGCACGACCGCGACACCCACGCCGATCGGCCCGTTGCCGTCAGTCGACTTGAGTCCCAGCCGATCGGCCTGGTGGACGAGTCGCTTGTTGGCGGTCGCGATGGCCTTCTTGAGGCAGACCCGGATGCCGGCCGACTCGTCGTAGTAGTACTCGTTGCGGATCGTCTCCGCGGTCAGCCTCGTCGCCTCCAGCGCGTGGCGCGAACTGATCCGCGAGGTGACCAGCAGGTACAGGTGACCCTTGGATCGTGCGACGGACCCGACGCTCGGCTCTATGACCACGAGCGTGTCCGGCGAGTCATCGAGGCGGTCGTGCTCTGAGACGAGCCCGAGTTTCAGTTGGAGTCTGGCGGCCATGCGGCCCTCTCGTACGAGGGGTGGACGTGCGGGGGACGACCCATGGCCGGATCGGCCGACTCTCGTCCCATGCGGTGGCTGGCAGGTCCGCGGATTATACGCGTGGCCCCCCACGGCGGACATGGACGCGCAACTCCCTCACACCGGACCCGCCCGGTGTCGCCGCGAACACGGCGAGGAGTTCGGTCGCCCGCAGCCGCAACTCCTGGGCGACGATCGGCGCATCCGCTTCGATATCGATGACGAAGCCCTCGAGACGGGCGACCCGACAGGATCCGGCAGCGGCCGGGACCCGTTCCGCGACGATCGCCTCGAAGGTCGCGATGGCCCGGGCCAGTCGCAGTTCGTCATCGAGTCCGAGCGATCTGGCCGCCTCTGGCAGGAGGTCGCCGATGCGTCTCATCGGTCGCCGTCGCGGTGTCGTCATCCGCGCGTCTCCGTGGCCGACGCGGCCGACGCGGCCGCCAGCACCGAGGCGGCGCCGTCGGATCCCGTCTCCACGACCCACGTCCTGGCGATCGCCAGCAGCTCCGGGTCAAGATCGTCGGGCGTCGTCGTGGTCACGAAGGCCTGGGGGAGAGATGCGATCCGCCGGACGAGGTGCGCCCGCCGCTCCGGGTCGAGCTCGCTGAACACATCGTCAAGGAGGAGCAGCGGCGGCCGCCCGTCGAGTTCGGTCAGCAGGTCGAGCTCGGCGAGCTTGAAGGCCAGGATGGCGGTGCGCTGCTGACCCCGGGACGCGAACGTGGCCAGCTCGCGTCCGCCCAGGTCGAAGGCGAGATCATCGCGGTGTGGACCGATGACGGTCGCACCGTTCCAGACCTCCTTCTCCGCTGTTTCGACGAGCCGGCGGTCCAGGGCGTCCGTCGGCGTCTCCCCTGTACGGGTGGGCGCATTCGTGACGTAGCGCAGAGAGAGAGGGCCTGCGGCGCCCTCGTCCGGGGCGATCTCGCGGTGAGCAGCGGCCAGCGGCCCGGCCAGGGAAGCGATCAGCGCGAGCCGCGCCTCGACCACTCGGCCACCGGTCTCGACGAAGGTCGTGTCCCAGAAGCGCAGCTGGTCACGTGTCGCTGTCCCCTCCCGGATCGCTCGCAGCAGACCGTTGCGCTGCTGGAGCGTTCGCCCGTACGTGGCGAGGTCGTCGGCATAGGCTGGCGATCGCGCACCGGCCAGGCTGTCCATCGCCGCCCGGCGCAGCCCCGGCGAACCGATGACCAGGAGCATCTCCTCCGGAGCGAACAGGACCACCCGCAGGGTCCGACCGAAGGCTCCGGCGCGCCGACCGACTCCGTTCACCCGGATCCGCTTGCGTCCACCGCGACCGTCCGCGCCGGATCGGGTGATCGCCACCTCGAGCACGTCCCCACCGACGGTCCCCTCGACCCGGGCGACGTCCTGACCCCAACGGATCAGCTCCCCGTCCGAACTGGTGCGATGCGAGCGACCCCAACCCAGCAGGACGATCGCCTCGAGCAGGCTGGTCTTGCCGGCGGCGTTCGGGCCCACGACGAGGTGGGCGCCCGGCCCGAACTCGATATCGAGGCTCTGGTATCCCCGCAGCTGCTGGACGGACAGGCGCTCGATCAGGGTCGGGTTCCGCTCTGCGTTGCGCCGGGACTAGGACGTCGTCCGGACGGGCATCACGACGTGGACGTACTGGTCGTCGCCGATCGGCTTGAACACGCCCGGTGAAAGGGGCCCGTTGAGCTCGAGGGCGAACTGCTCGGCCGAGACGTTGCCCAGGACATCAGCGAGATAGCGTGCGTTGAACGCGATGGTCGTGCTGTCACCCTCGACCGCGGCCTCCACCTGTCCGACATGGTCGCCCACTTCGGCGTTCGCACTGACCGTGATGCCGGGCTCCGCGTCACCACCGATCTGGAGCTTGACGATGTTCGCCGACTCGTGGGCGATCAGCGCGGCCGGCTTGACCGCCCGAAGCAGCTCCTCGCGGTCGAGGATCGCTCGTGTCGCATGCGCCTGCGGCATGACCTGCTGGTAGTTCGGGAACTGGCCGTCGATGAGGCGACTCACCAGGTCCACGCCATCGAGATGGAACAGCACCTGGTTGCGACCACCGGCAAGGACGACATCGACCGGGTCATCGACGTCGGCCAGGACCCGGGTCAGCTCGTTCAGGGCACGTGCGGGGATGACCACGCTCGTCTCCGGCACCGCATCGAGGATCGGGACGGTCTTGACCGCGATCCGGTAGTTGTCGGCTGCGGCCAGGGTCAACCTGTCGCCCTCGAAGCGGGCCAGGACGCCGGTCAGGATCGGACGAGCCTCGTCGGTCGCCGCCGCGAACGCCGTCTCGGCGAGGGCCCGCCGCAGGACGTTCTGGGCGATCCTGGTCGTCGGTCGGTCGCCGGCGGTCCCGATGGCCGGGAACTCGTCGGCATCGATGCCCTTGATGTGGGTCTGGAACCGGCCGGCCCTGACGTGCAGGGTGTCGTTCGCCCCGACCTCGAGATCCACCTTGTCGCCGGCGGGCAGCGAGTTGACGAGGTCGGTCAGGAGCCGTGCCGGGACGGTCACAGCACCATCCTCGTCGATCTTGCCCGGGACCCAGTAGGTGATCCCTATCTCGAGGTTGGTAGCCGTCAGCTTGAGGCCTGCATCCTCGGTCTTGAGCAGGACGTTGGCCAGCACGGGCAGGGTGCTCCGGCTAGAAACGGCGCGACTGACCACGGACAGGCCGCGGGCCAGGTTCTCCTGCATGACCGATAGTCTCACGTCGGGTTCACTCCAATTTCGATGCGATCTTCGGGCCGGACCGTGACCCGGAGGTGGTCGCGCACGGGCGGGTGAGTCGTGGCGGGCGGTGGTCGATGCCGGAACGCTGTGCCCATGGCGCGGGTTCGTTGGTGGGTATCTTCTCTCTATCTTCTCACTCCGTCATCACCATCATCAGCATGTTGGTGATGTGGACGGGCGTGCTCAGTCGCTCACGACACCGCCGTGGATTGGTTGGGGGCGGGCGTGGATGGTTCGGTCACGACCGTGGAGTGGGTGGTAGACAGCTCGTGGATGAACCGACAGCCGCCAACGGGGACATCCCGGATCGGGCTTGGCCGTCCACGGCGCGCGAGTGGTTTGTCCACGACTCCGGGAAGGACGACCGAAGTGGTCAATCCGCGTAGATCAGCTCCCGGACTGCCGAGATCTCGCGGCGCAGGTCGTCGTTGACCGCGACTTCGCGAGTGATCTTGTCGCAGGCATGCAGGACCGTCGAGTGATCCCGCCCGCCCAGTTCCGCACCGATGCGCAGGAGCGAGACATCGGTCTCCTCGCGCATCAGGAACATCGCGATCTGGCGCGGCAGGACGATGGCCTTGTCGCGCTTCTGCCCCTGAAGCACGTCCATCGGGACGCTGTAGTAGTCCGACACCGCGCGGGCGATGCGCTCCGGGGTGACCTGACGCTTCTTGGGGTTGTAGAGGACGTTCGAGAGCACCGCCTGGGCAAGCTCGATGCTGATCGGCATGGCGCCCATCGAGGCGTAGGCGACGATACGGTTGAGCGCCCCCTCGAGTTCGCGGATGTTGCTCACGACCTTGCGCGCGATGAACTCGATGACATCCGAGCCGATGGGCACAGCGCCCTCCTCGGCCTTTGCCCGCAGGATCGCGATGCGGGTCTCGAGGTCGGGGGCGGTGAGGTCGGCGATGAGTCCCCACTCGAAGCGGCTGCGCAGCCGTTCCTCGAGGGTCAGGATGCCCTTCGGTGGGCGGTCGGACGAGAGGACGATCTGCTTGCCGTCATCGTGGATGGCGTTGAACGTGTGGAAGAACTCCTCCTGGGTCCGCTCCTTGTCGGCGATGAACTGGATGTCATCGATGAGCAGGAGGTCGATCCGTCGATAGCGCGCGCGGAAGTCGTCGATCTTGCCTTGCTGGATGCTGGTGATGAACTCGTTGGTGAACTTCTCCGACGTGGCGTAGACGACACGCTTGCGCGGGAAGCGGGCGATCACCTGGTTGCCGATGGCATGCATCAGGTGGGTCTTGCCGAGACCGACACCGCCGTACAGGAAGAGCGGGTTGTAGGCATGTCCCGGGCGTTCGGCGACCGACAGGCTGGCGGCGTGGGCAAGCCGGTTGGCGGATCCGACGATGAAGTTGCTGAACGTGTAGCGAGGGTTGAGGTTGGTGGTGCCACCCTCGCCACCCACCCGGGTCGGCTCGACGCGGACATGCTGGGTGGAGGGGGTGGTCGGCAGGCCCGCGGCGTCGTCCTCGACGGAAGCACCGTCCGTCGTCGAGGTGCTCGCCCCGACGACGAACTCGACCTGGACGCTGTAGCCGACGATGCGGGCAAGCGTCTGGCTGATCAGCGATCGATAGCGGGTCTCCAGCCAGTCCTTGGCGAAGCCGTTGGGGACGGCGATCCGGAAGCGCTGCTCATCGACGTCCACGAGCTGCGTGTCACGCAGCCATGTCTCGTAGTTCGCCGGGGATAGTGACACCTGGAGTTCACCCAGGGCGGCTCGCCAGACCTGCTTCGCGTCCATTCGTTCGATATGACCTTGGGCTGACGGGGGGTTGGTCGATGAGTAGGTGCGGCTGGGACATCGATCTGGGGAACCGGTCGCGAGCGCTCGGAATACCCGTTCCGACGGTGCGAGTGACGCGGTCCCCGGAACCTGTCCGGGGTTTCCCGCGAGCGTCCCGGCGTCGAGGGCCCGCAGAGGATAGCACCGCCATTCGCGGCGTCGCAAGGCGATTCGCCTATACTCCCGGGAGGTATCCATGCACGACGGTTCGGACGACGGTCGCAGCCCCCTCGCGCGACCGCCTGATCGGTCACCGAGGGGCCTGCCCCCGGACGCCGCCACGCCGTTTGACACCCCTTCCGGGCACGTCATATCATCCGCCGGACGACGACGCGCCATGTGCCCCGCGGGGTGCCGGCGCGTTTGCGTGCCTCTAGGGGAAGACGGAAGCGACCGTCCTCGAGGCCGGTTGGAGAGGATCCCAGGACACGCCCGATGAAGCAGACCTACCAGCCCAAGAAGCGCCATCGCGCCAAGGAACACGGCTTCCGCGCCCGGATGAAGACCGCAGCGGGTCGCCGAGTCCTCGCCGCGCGGCGGGCTCGCGGTCGGAAGCGACTGACGGCCTGACGGCAGAGCGCGGCCGCAACTCGCCGCGACTCGTGATGCTCTCTCGCCCGCAGGATTTCGCGGCGATCCAGGGCGCGGGGACCACCAGGTCCCACCCCCTGTTCACCGTCAGGTTCCTGCGGACCGATCTCGAGACGACGAGGTTCGGCCTGTCGACCGGCCGCCGGCTTGGTGGTGCGGTCGTCCGCAACCGGGCTCGCCGCCGACTCCGCGAGGTGCTCAGGGTGATGGCGCCCTCGTTCCAGCCCGGCTGGGACGTCCTCATCATCGCCCGGCCCGCGATCGTCGAGGCCGACCATGACTCGCTGGTCGGAGCGTTGCACCGGACGCTCGTCCGGGGCGGCGTCATCGAAGGAGCCACGCGATGAAGCGGATCGGCATCGGGATGATCAAGGCATATCGGATCGTCTTCGCATGGCTGCCGGCATCGTGTCGGTTCGAACCCACCTGCTCGCACTACACCGAGCAGGCCATCGCCAAGTACGGGCTACTGAGGGGGAGTTGGATGGGCGCCAAGCGCATCGCTCGCTGTCACCCGTGGAACCCAGGTGGCTATGACCCGGTTCGTTAGCGAAACCACCAGCGAGGCCGTGTGCTGGTGACCCTCCCGCCGACCCTGCGCCGGATAGGTCCGCCCCTCCTGCTCGCTTTCGGGATCGCCCTCATCGTCGCCGCCTGCATGCCGGGGACAGGTGGTGTCGGCGGCAGCCCCGGCGCATCCCACTCGCCGGCTCCGCCGCTGACCCCGGCCGTCCCGGGCTCGGATCCCTTCAGCACCATCGCCTGGCTGTTCACGCCGATCTTCCAGGCGATGTTCATCATCCTCGTCGCGTCCTACCAGTTCCTCGAGAACCTGGGCGTGCCCTTCGCGATGACCCTCGCGATCATCATCCTGACGCTGATCGTACGCGCGATCCTCATCCCGCTCTACCGCAAGCAGCTGGTGTCGCAGCGCCGGATGCAGCTGCTCCAGCCGGAGATCAAGGAGATCTCCAAGCGCTACAAGGGCGACCAGATGAAGGCGCGGGTCGCCCAGCAGGAGCTGTTCAAGGAGCGTGGCATCAACCCGCTCGCGGGCTGTCTGCCGCTCCTGCTCCAGCTGCCGCTGCTGTTCATCATCTACTCGGTCATCTCGCAGGGCCTGACCAACGTCAACCCGGTGGCGATGGTCACGGTGGCCGGCGTCCAGATAGTGAATCTGCAGTGCACGAATATCAACCCGACCACAGGTCAGCCGGATGCGGCGCTGGGTCCGTGCATCGATTCCAGCGTCCCGCTGCTCGGCGACCTCTCGCAGCCGCAGGCCTTCCTGTGGATCGCCGGCTTCGGCCTGAGTTTCCTGGCCATCGCCTCCGCGCTGCTCCAGCTGCTCCAGTCGCGGATGATGCTGCCGGCCGCCGACCCCGGCAACGACGACCCGAACACCAAGATCCAGCGTCAGACGATGCTGTTCCTGCCACTGATCTCGGTGATCTATGGCGGGTTCCTGCCGGCCGGCCTGTTCATCTACTGGATCACGGCAACCATCTTCTCGATCATCCAGCAGTACCTGATCGTGGGCTGGGGCTCCATGTTCCCGCTGTTCGGCTGGACCCCGGGTTTCGCCGCGGGTCATACGCCGCGGTTCCCGGTGGAGATGCCGCCCCCGCCCGATCCATCCAAACGCGCGACCATCCTCAATGAGGCGGACAAGAAGACGACGGCGGAAAAGACCATCCGCCCTCGTGAACGCGGCCGACAGGGCCGACGAGGGAGACGACGCTGACCATGAGCGCATACAAGGAATTCACCGGCAAGACGGTCGAGGAGGCCCTGCGGGCCGCCCGTGACGAGTTCGGCGCCGGACTCAACGATCTTGACTTCGAGATCCTGACCCCGGGCAGCCGCGGGGTCCTTGGGATGGGCGCCGAGCCGGCCCGGATCGTGGCCGCGCCGCGCGACGCTCTGGGTGGGGCCGCTCCCAAGCGTGACGCGGCGGCTGCCCAGCCGCTCCCGCCACCGCCTGCCCGGGACGATCGACCGCGCGATGACCGCCCTCGCCACGACCGTGGACCGCGTCGTGAGGACCGGCCGCGCGACGACCGGCCGCGTGATGATCGCGGTCCTCGCCACGACCGTGGGCCACGGCGTGACGACCGACCGCGCGATGACCGGCCGCGCAACGATCGCGGCCCTCGCCATGACGACCGCGCACCTCGCCGGAGCGGTGCCGCCGACCTGTCCGCCTCGGAGGCGGCAGAGGTGGCCGCGGCACGCGGCTCGCTCTCGTCCGAGCGCGCCGACCTCGAGGCGTCCGAGGCTTCGCCCGAGGCACTCGCCGCGGGCAAGCGGATCCTCGAGACCCTGATCGGGCACCTCGGGTTCGATGCCCGCGTGGAGATCGCTGCGGGTGAGACGTCGCGCCTCAACGTCGTCGCCGACGGCGATGCCCGCGACTCGCTCGGGGCGCTCATCGGCCGCAAGGGCGAGCGGCTGTCGTCGCTCCAGCACTTGGTCAACCTGATGCTCTCCAAGGAGATCGGTGCCTGGACGCGCGTCCTCGTCGATGTCGAGGGGGCCTGGTTGCAGTCGGCAGACGGGCAGCGCTGGACCGCGCCGCCTCGGTCCGCGCTCCCGCTCGAACAGTTGCTGCTCGCGAGCGTGGATGGCCACGTGGTGACCGTCCACGCTCACC
>CAYNGM010000023.1:9328-14055 GCA_964396565.1 uncultured Anaerolineaceae bacterium
GTCGAGGACTACCGTGGCCGCCGCGAGCGCCAGCTCCGCGAACTCGCCCAGCGAGCCGCCGCCCGCGTCGCCGAGACCGGCAAGATGCTCCAGCTGGAGCCGATGCCTGCCCTCGAGCGGCGCTGGATCCATCTGACCCTGCGTGACGACCCGAACGTGGTCACCCAGTCGATCGGTGAGGAGCCGAACCGGCGCGTCGTCCTCGTCCCGCGCGGCGGCTGAGGCGGGAGGGGGGCCCTCGCCCCAGCTCCGAGCTTGCGGGCGCGACCGCCAACTCGCGGGCGCGACCGCCAAGTCCGGGCGCGACCGCCAAGTCCGTGCCGATCAGCCCGCGCGGAGGCGATATACGCCGGCGTGCTTGCGGTCGAGGTCCTCGAGCTCGGTCGTCGTCCTAACCTCGTAGGTCGCGATCTCCTCGAGTTCGGTAGTCGGCAGGTAGCGCCGCCGCGGATCGCCGACGAGCACGTCCGCGCCGGTCGCGACAGCCTGGCGGAGCCACGGCAGGACGCGCGTCGCGAGGCCGGCCTCGTACCAGCAGTCCCCGGCCAGGATCATGTCCACGTCGGGCGGTGGCTCATCCAGAACGTCGCGCTCGATGGCCGTCACCCGCCTGCCTGCGGCGCGAGCGTTGAGGCCGATCGCGGCGATCGCGAAGGGGTCGATGTCGAGGGCCGTCACCGAGCTTGCGCCGGCGTGAGCTGCGGCCAAGGCGCACAGCCCTGAGCCGGCGCCGAGGTCAAGGACCCGTCGCCCGGCGACCAGCCCGGAGTCGATGAGCAGGTGGTGGGCGATCGCCAGGCCGCCGCCCCACGCGAACGCCCAGTACGGCAGCGGTGCATCCGGATCGTCTGTCTCGAGCTGGGTCGCGTGCCACAGCGCCAATACGTCGTCGGCGAGGTGTAACCGGAGATGGGGCAGGTCCGGGACCGATCGAAGGCGTGTGTGACGTAGTACGAAGGCGCGCCGCGACGCCGTCAACCCCTGGCCTACCCGGTGGTCGGCGTGTCGATCGGCGCAGCGTCCGGCTCGCGCGGGTCGGCCCCCTCGGCGTCGATCGACGGGCTGGTCGTGCCACGACCGGACAGGGCCAGGAGACGTGTGCGGATCTCCCTGCCGAAGCGGCCAGAGCGGGGACGTCGGCCGCCGGACGCGGTCGGTGGCGGCATCGGCCGGCCACGGAGTCCCTGGGCGATCGATTCCGCCTCGGTCGCGCTGACGCCGAACCGTCGCAGGGCGTACCTCGCCATCTGGACCGCCAGTTCCCGCTCGCCGTGGATGACCTGGACCCGCGGTCCGACCCTGCGCAGGTATGCGGCCTCTGCGTCGCTATGTGTCCGGGCGATGACGTCAAGATGCGGCGCCAGCGCGTTCGCGCGCTCGACGATGAGCCGTGTCTCACTCGGATCCGGGGTCGTCGTGATCATCAGCCGGGCGTGATCGATCTCCGCCATATGCAGCAGCTCCGGGTTGGCGGCGTCTCCATACAGCGCCGGGATACCCCTGGAACGCAGGGCATCGACCTCACCCCGCTGTTCGGTGATCACGAGGTAGCGAAAGCCGCGCCGCTCCAGCGCCGGCCCGATCATCCGGCCCACCCGACCATATCCGGCCAGGATGGCGTGCTGGCGCAGGCCCTCGCGGACATCGGTCGGGAGCGTCGTCCGGTCGCCGGCACGCCTGGCGCGGATGGCCGCCAATGATCGGACCCCCCGCAGTCGAGCCTCGAGCGGCTCGATCGTCCGGAAAAGCAGTGGGTTCACTGCGATCGCCATCAGGGCGGTACCGACGATCAGTTGGAACCCGGCGACAGGCAGCAGGCCAAGCGACAGCCCCATCGTCCCGAGGATGAATGAGAACTCGCCGATCTGACCGAGGGATGCCGCCACTGTCAGCGCAGTCCGCAGCGGATAGCCGAAGATCGTCACGATGACGAAGGCGGCGACCGGCTGGGCGACCAGGACGATCACCAGCATCAGCGCGATCTCGAGTGGGTGGGCAAGCAGATAGGCCGGATCGAAGAGCATCCCCGCCGACACGAAGAAGAGCACCGCGAACGCGTCCCGGAGGGGCAGTGCGTCGGCTGCCGCCTGGTGGCTCATGTCCGACTCGCCGACGACGGCCCCGGCCAGGAAGGCGCCAAGCGCGAACGACACCCCGAACACGGCCGAGGAGAGGTACGCGATCCCGAGCGCGATGGCGAGCACCGCCAGGGTGAACAGTTCCCGGGAGCCCTCCCGGGCCACGGCCTGCAGGAGTCGGGGAACGAGGCGTGCCCCGCCCACGATCATGAGCGCCGCGAACAGGCCCGCCTTCCCGACGGCGAGAGTCAGTTCCGCGAGCGGGCCGAGCGACGAGGCAGGGTCCCCACCGGCGGCCGCATGGCCACCCATCATCGGTGCGATCGCCGGCAGGAGGACGAGGACGAAGACCGTGAACAGGTCCTGGACGATGAGCCAGCCGATGGCTACCCGACCCTGGAGCGTGTCGAGCTCGCCCCGGTCGGTGAGGCTCCTCAACAGCACGACGGTGCTCGCGACCGAGACGGCGAGGCCAAGGACGAGCCCGCCACCGATACCCCAGCCGAACGCGACACCGACCAGCGTTCCCAGGAACGTCGTGATCGCGATCTGACAGGCGGCGCCCGGCAACGCGATGCCCTTGACCGCGAACAGGTCGCGGAACGAGAAATGGATCCCGACACCGAACATGAGCAGGATCACACCGAGCTCAGCGAGCTGGGTCGCGACGGCCGGGTCCGAGTCGATGCCGGGTGTGAACGGCCCGATCACGACACCCGCGACGATGTAGCCGACGATCTCGGGCAGCCGCAGCCGTCGGGCCACGAGACCGCCCAGGAAAGCGGCGGTCAGCCCGACCGCGATGGTGGCGATGAGAACCGGCTCGTGGTCCACTGGCTCCTCCCGTCGTCGGCGGGGGTGATGCGCATGACGGGCGCGAGTCCGCGCCGGAGCGACGGCTATCGACCCGCTGAGGATACCCTGTGTGCGGCGCCCGACGTCCACTCGGTCAGACCCGTGATCGGAGATCGCGTCCAGGTCGGGATCGTCTCGATGATCAGCCGGGGCTTGTGAGTCCCCTGGAGTGAGTCGACCGTGAGTCCGTCAGCGGAAGTCGGGACGAGCGCGAACGAGTACGTACCGGGGCCCTTGATCAGGGGAGTCACGTCGAGGTCGACCCACGCGCCCGTCGGGATGCGCTGGGCGTCGGACACGGCCGGCCCGATCGTCGCAGGGCGGTTCGCCCACGTGATGGTCGCGCCCGACCAGGCGTTCGACGTCGCGTATGCGCGCGGGCCGTCGGTCGTCGGGTTCGACACCCACAGCCTGAGAGCGGCCCGGTCGATGTGCCCGGAGACGCCGCTGACCGTGGCCTTCAGGTAGGCCCACCGATCGAGTCCTGTGCCCGTGTCGCCGTCGACCAGCAGGCTGGCGGAGCTGCCAAGGCGCGTGGTCGGTCGCGCCTGGTCAACGGTCGCATCGGAGGTGATCGCGAACGTGGTGGTGGTGCGTGCTGGCGGGGGCCCGTGGGTCCTGGTCGTCCCGGAGTCGGTGAAGGAGCTTCCCGCGATCGGGAGGAACGACCAGTCGTAGGCGCCCTTGCGCAGAGTCAGCTTCAGGACGCCGAACGTGGCCGAGAACGCCGCGCTGTTGACGCTCGTGACCGCCCTGGGTCGGAGTTCCGCGCCGCCGGTGCCGACCACGAACTGGCGGATACCGAAGTCAGGGTCGGAGCGGCCCCACGGATCCTGGCGGAGGAATCGCTCGTAGTCGTGGTCGTGGCCGTTGAGGACGACATCTGCGCCAGCGGCGTAGAGGATCTCCCAGAACGCCCCGACACTCGGGTCGGGACCGTGCTTTCCCGAGCTGAAGCGCGGGTGATGCCAGTAGGCGAGGACGTCCTTGTCCGTATTGGCCGCGAGATCGGTCCGGAGCCAGGTTGCCTGCGGAGAGGTCGCCCCGCAGCCACCGACCTCGGTGCAGTTCGAGTTCAGGACCACGATGTGCCACGACCCGAGGTCGTAGCTGTACCAGCCCTTGGCACGCTCGCCCGCGGCGTTCCCGAAGTAGTCGAAGTAGCCCTTGGCGCCCCCTGTCCGGTACTCGTGGTTGCCGGCCGCCGGACGGGTACGTGCCCTGTGGCGCCCCCACGTGGGGCCGTAGCAGTCGCGAAAGTCCGCGCTCGCGCCCGCCGGATAGGCGTTGTCACCCACGGTGAAGACGGTGCCCCCGATCCCGTCGAGGAGCGTCGCGGTCGCGGTATCCGTGGTCGTCGCACAGTCGGCGATGTCACCGGCGCCAACGAGCACCGGATCGGCAGCCCGGACCTCGGTGGGGGCCATGATGCCGGTCGCCAGGGCGAGTGTGAGGGTGAGGGCCCGGGCGGTGGTGAGGGCCCGGGCGGTGGTGAGGGCCCGGGCGGTAGTGAGGGCCCGGACGGTGGTGAGGGCCCGGACGGTGGCGAATGGGTCCCTGGCGGTGGCGAGGGCCCGGACGGTGGCGAATGGGTCCCTGGCCGATCGTCCACGTTGGGTCATGTCGACCATGAAACCACGGAACGCGTTCGCGAGGGGCCGGGGTGGATCATGCTTTCGCCTGACCGCCGACCGATGCGCACCGACCGATGCGTGTCGATCCGCGCACCGATAAGGAAGGTGTGGTGGAGATGGGGGAGGGTCGAACTCCCCGTCCAGGACCCTTCGCCGGGGA
>CAYNGM010000024.1:0-13885 GCA_964396565.1 uncultured Anaerolineaceae bacterium
GATGACTTGGCCGGAACTAGGCCGCAACTGGGCCGGAGCCAGGCCGGAGCTGGGCTGCAACTTCGTGTCAGGGGCGTTCGCCATCCATCGCCCCGAACGCCGGCACACCAACCGCCTCAACAAACGGAAAACGTACCTTGACAATCCGTAACCACATTTGCTATAACCTTATTCATGCCACACGATGTGATCGCCACCTGTCCAGTTTGTTCCAATGAGCTCGCTGTGACCCGGCTCCACTGCCGGTCCTGCGGAACCACGCTCGAGGGGGACTTCAGCGTCGGCCGGTTCGGTCGCCTGACCCGCGAACAGCTCGCCCTGCTGGAGAGCTTCCTGCGTTCCCGCGGCAACCTGCGCGAGATGGAGCGCGAGCTCGGGATCAGCTACCCGACGGTCCGTGGTCGAGTCGAGGCGCTCGTCCGGGCGCTCGGGTTCGGACCGCGCGATGGTGACGCGGCCGACGCGGCCGACGCAGCCGAAGCGGCCGACGAAGACGACGCACCGACCATCGCCGTCGCGACGACGAGCCGTGACGCCATCCTCGAACGACTCGCCCGCCATGAGATGAGCGCAGAGGAGGCGGCTGCCGCCATCCGGGCGCTCGGGAGGACCACCCGATGAAGACAGGGCATGTGACCAGCCAGATGTCCGACCTGACTCACGCCATCGGCCCGGACGGACTCCTTGCGCTGTCGCTACCCGATGGTGACTTGCGCATCCGCGCCCACGACGGCGACGAAGTGAGGATCCGGGCTGCCGGCGATGAGACCCTCGAGGGGTTCGACATCGAGCGTGGGGAACGAAGCCTGTCCGTCCGCTGGCGCAACGGATCGCCGTGGTCACGACGTCACGCCCCCGATCTCCAGGTGGATACGCCGGCCGGGACCAGCCTCGTAGTCGAGGTGGCCAGCGCGGATGTGGACATCGATGGCATTCGGGGCGATCAGCGCCTCCGCTCGGCAGCGGGCGACCTACGGGTGAGCGGTGCCGTCGGTTCGATCGCCGTCGAGTCGATGTCCGGCGACGTCGAGGTGATCGCGTCCGCTGAACTCCGGGTCGACGCCCGGACCGTGTCTGGTGACCTGGGGATCCGGGCCGGCATCGTCAGGGCGCTGCGTCTGGCGACGACCTCGGGTGACCTGCGCGTGACCGGCAAGTTCGAAGGGAGCGGTCCGTTCAGCATCGAGTCGGTCAGCGGCGACACCGTGCTCGCACCGGCCGGCGGTGTCCGCCTGCAGGTCCGGACGATCGCCGGCGACATCCGCTCTGAGCGTCAGACCAGGTCGGAGGGCAAGCGGGGTCAGCGCACGCTGATCATCGACGACGGCGGTCCGACGATCGATATCCGGTCCACTTCTGGTGACGTGGCGGTCGTGCCGGCCAGCGCGCTGTCGAGCGCGGGGGGATTCGATCCGGCCATGGGGGCGCCGGCGCGACCTGCTGTGCCCGAGCCGCCGATACCACCCAGGCCGCCCATCGCGCCCGAGCCGGTGGTGTCGTCGCCGTCCATCGCGCCAGTGAGACAGGCTCCGGACGAGGCCCACCTCGAGATCCTTCGAGCCCTCGAGCGCGGCGATATCGACATCGCCGAGGCGACGCGACGTCTCGACAGCACCGATGACCGTTCGACCGGCGGGGAGCACCACGATGCCTGACGACGCTCTCGAGACGGTCCTGCGCCTGGTTGCCGATGGTCGGCTCAGCGCCGACGAGGCCGGTCCGATCCTTGACCGGATAGTCGCAGCGGGCCCGCACGAGGACGCAGCGATGGGGCTCAAGGCACCGACACCACCAGGGACGCCGCCGATCCATCACCCGGATCGACCTGCCGGAGCAACGACCGGCCGGGGCCGCGCCCTGCGGCTTGAAGTCAACGAGGGTGGACGTTCGGTAGTGAAGCTGCGTGTCCCCCTGTCGCTGGGCAAGGCGGTCCTTGGCCAGGTCCCCGGGCTGTCCGCGACCACAGTGCAGCAGATCCGTGACGCGCTCGACGCGGGCGTCACCGGGCCCATCCTCGATGTGGCCGAGAGCGGTGGCGACAGCGTGCGTGTCCTCATCGAAGAGTAGGAGAGGACCCGATGCTTGCTTTCACCTGGGCGCGGAACGCCCTTGGACAACGTCTGATCGAATTCGGTGCCGCGCTGGTCGACGACGATCGCCTTCGCATGGCGATCCCGGCGACACCGTTGCGGGTGGTGCCGACAACCACTGATATCGCGAACCTGCACCGTCCCGCCACGCCCGACACGACCGCCGCGCTGATGGCCGACAGATCCGTGTCCAACGGCGTCTGGCCCGGACGCGTCTGGTAGCCAGCACCACGCAGGCCACCTTGACGGAGTCACGGACGTGAACCTCGAAGCCGATGCCCGTCCCGTGGCATCGCTCGACCGCGAAGGGGTTGCGGATGAAGGCGCCCTCGGTGGAGCGCGACCCGCTACGCTCCTCGGTCCGCTGGCGATCCGTGACTTTCGGCTGGTGTGGGGCGGTCAGGCGATCTCCCTGCTCGGAGACCAGTTCCACCAGATCGCCCTGGCCTGGCTGATCCTCGGACTGACCGGGTCCGGGGTCGCCCTCGGCCTGGTGCTCATGGCGGCATCCATCCCGCGCGCGATCCTGATCCTCGTCGGGGGAGCGCTGGCGGATCGGACGGCACCGCGCACCCTGATGCTCGCCTCGGACATCGCCCGTGGACTGGCCGTGGCGGTCATCGCCGCCCTCGTCCTGACCGGTCGGGCGGAGCTCCCGCACCTGATCGTGATGGCCGTCGTGTTCGGGATCGCCGATGCGTTCTTCCTGCCGGCTATGCAGGCGATCATCCCGGCGGTCGCTCCCGGAGAGCGGCTCGCGCCGGCGAATGCCCTGGTCCAGGGCACGACCCAGCTCATGACCCTGCTCGGTCCGGTCGCCGCCGGTGTCCTGGTCGCCGCCGTCGGGACCGGGCCCGCCTTCGTCGTGGATGCCCTGTCGTTCGCGTTCGCGGCACTCGCCCTGGCCCTCGTGCGCACCGGGCGTCCGGCTTCACCACCGACCGCGCCTGGTCCTGTCACGGCGGAGGTCGGGACGCCATCGGGCGGCATCCTGGGCGAGATCCGTGCCGGCCTGGGTTACGCGTTCGCAAGCGCCTCGATCCGTGCGGTCGTGATCGTCTCGGCCGTCATCAACTTCGCCATCACCGGCGCCTTCGCGGTCGGCCTGCCGTGGCTGATCGAAACGCATTTCGAAGCGGATGCCATCGCCTTCGGACTGGTCGGCGCCACATTCGGCGCGGGTGCGCTCGTCGGCGCGATCATCGGCGGCTCGGTCGCGCGTCCACGGCGCATGGGTCACGTCCTGTTGGCCATCTTCGCCGCGCTCGGCTTTGTCGTTGCCGGGTTCGGTCTGGCTCCGGGCCCGGTCGCCGTCGTCGGGCTCGGGCTGCCCCTCGGTCTCGGGATCGGCTACAGCAACGTGGTCTCGATCTCGTGGCTCGGTGGATACATCGAGCCCGACATGCGAGGTCGGGTGATGGGGCTGGTGATGTTCGCGGGGGCAGGCCTCGCACCGATCTCGCTGGCGCTCGCCGGTGTCCTGATCGACACGGTCGGCCCGGGGCTGTTCGTGGCCTCCGGTGCCCTCGTGGCGGTCACGTCGTTCGGGGCGATCGTCAGCGGAGCCGCCCACGCGCTCGATCGCGACGCGGCTCCGTCCAGGGCGACGCCCGTCTGAGGCTCCGTCCGAGGCGACGCCCGTCAAGTCGTCACGAGCCCGTGTCACGCGCCCGTGTCGCGAGCCCACCCGCGTACCATGGCGCCATGATGACCACAGCCGTTCGCACACCATTCACCGGGAACCCCGAGGCGGATGAACTCATCGCGAGCGACCCGCTCGCATTGCTGATCGGCTTCGTGCTCGATCAGCAGGTGACCGTCCAGAAGGCCTTCAGTGGGCCGGTCGAGCTCCGACGACGGATCGGACGACTCGATGCGGCCGAGATCACCGCGATGGACCCCGATACGTTCGTGACCGCATTTCGAACGCCGCCGGCACTTCATCGCTTCCCGGCTTCGATGGCCGCCAAGGTCCAGGCCCTGTGCGCTGCGATCGCCGCCGACTACGGCAACGATGCCGGTCGCGTCTGGACGGAGGCGACCGATGGCGCCGACCTCCAGCGACGGCTGCTGGCGCTGCCCGGGATCGGCAAGATGAAGGCGGGCATCATCAGTGCCGTCCTCGTCCGTCGGCTTGGTTTCTCGCTGCCGGGCATCGAGGCGGAGCTTCCTGACCACATGACCCTCGGCGACGTCGATTCGGCCGAGGCATTGGCCACCTACCAGGCGGCCAAACGGGCGCGAAAGGCCGAGTTGTGCGCCGCCGGGGGCTAGCGGGCGAGTCGCCCTTCGTGAGCCCGCTGACCGGGCGACCTTCCCGCTGGGCCTTGGGCTCGCCATGCACCGCTAGACTGACGACCCGTGCCAGACGCAGATCCGACTCCAGAACGGCCGCGCCGCGGCGGGTCACGCACCCGCCGCCCCCGGTTCGCCCTGCCGGTGGATCACCACGAGGAACTCGAGAGTGACCGCACGACCGAGCGGATCGAGGCGTTCCTGGATGGACCGGCCCCCACCCGGCGGACCAAGCGTCGCCACTTCCGCCCGCCGGGGGTCCTGCGGCCGCGGACCGTCGTGCCACTCGAAAGCAGTGCTGCGTGGGAGCGAGCCATGCATCACGAGGATGAGCGCATCGCTCGCTATGGGCGACCGGCCAGTGTGCTGGTCATAGAGGTCAGGTCGCCGGCCACCGGTGGGGTGGATCACCGCGTCGACATGGCCGCGTTGTCGGCGGCGATCCGCGAGCAGGCGCGCGAGACTGATCACGTCGCGCGATCTGGGACGGACCGCTTCCATGTGCTGCTGCCCGAGACCGACGAACGCGAGGCGACCTTCCTCGCGGAGCGGATGGTTCGGGCCGGACGCGAGGCGTTGGGCGGCGATGCCGCGACGACGATCCCGGGAGATGCGACGAAGGCCGCGAAAGTCACGCCTTCCGAGGTCGCAACGGTACGCGCTTCTGTAGCCAGCCCGGCGGGCGGCGGGACGCTGGTCGAGGCGCTGCGTGTCGCGGGTCGCCGCCTGGACGACTGATACCTAGCGCACCAGGGTCGCCACGAGCCGTTCGAGCTCGGCCGCCGGATCATCGGTCAGTCCGGTGTGGACCGGCGATGGCTGGATGATCGTGCTCGATGGGGCGACCAGCCAGTGGAATCGCTCGGCATCGGTCAGTCGGGCGATCGGCCCGGCGTCCCCGTCGCCGCGTGCGACCGCCTCGATCGCCTGCAGGTGTCCCTCGACGGTCGCCGCATCGCAGTCGGGCGCCAGCGCTCCGAGCCGCTCGATGTCGAGGACCGTTCGCGCACCGAGGAATCGGCGCGGCCGGCAGAGCAGGATGACACCGGCGTTGATGGCCTCGCCGCGCTCGACGCGTGGCACGACCCGGACGATCGAGTAGAGATACGGACTACGCGACGCGTCGGTCACGGTCCACCTCGGCCAGGAACGGGCGGGGCTCCTCGAGTCGGAGTTCGAGATAGCGTCGATACGCGGCGCGCTGGGCAGGAGCAGCGCCGACGACCGGGTCGTCCGGCAGCCAGTTCCCGGGGATCTCCTCGACGAGACGTGCTATCAACTCGGGCGTGATCCGCGAGGCGAGTCGGCGATCCGCGTCGGCGACCGAACCGGCGAACGGCAGCAGCACATGGCCACGCAGCCGCTCGAATGGTCGCCGGGCGTGGGCGTCCTGGTCGCGCCACGTGTGATGGATGTAGAGGGACGCCCCGTGGTCGATCAACCACGTCCGAGCGTGCCAAGTGAGCAGGTTCGGGTTGGAGGCCGTCCGGTCGGGGTTGGTGACGAGACCATCGAGCCACACCACGTCAGCCGCGAACGCGGGGTCGACGTCCGGATGGGCCGCCGGGTTGAATGCCAGCGCGCCCGGCAGGAAGTCGAGACCGAGATTGGGCCCGGCACTCGCCCTGACGAGGTCGTGGACCTCCTCATCCGGTTCGACGTCGCCGAGGGCCGGGTCGACGTCGACGAGCACGATCTCTGGGACCGGCAGTCCGACGGCGCGAGCAAGTTCGCCGGCGAGCCACTCGGCGACGAGCGCCCGGGGGCCCTGGCCCGCACCTCGGAACTTCACGACATACAGGCCGTCGTCATCCGCCTCCACGAGGCCGGGCAGCGACCCGCCTTCGCGCAGCGGCGTGACGTAGCGCGTGGCGACCACCTGGCGAAGCATCCGCAGAGCCTACCCGACCACTGCCCGGATCAACCGAACAGCACCTCGCCGAGCGCCCCGAGGAGGGTCAGGACCATCACGGCGACCAGCCAGATCGACCCGACCAGCAGCAGGAGCAGGCCGGCGAAGAAGGCCCAGTGCCCGGCTGTCGCCGCATCCGGGTCAAGGGCGTGCCGGCGGAACAATTCGAGGTTGGCGCTGTTCGAGCGCGAGACGACGTCCAGGACGATCCCGATGATGGGGATCATCCCGAGGGCGAGGTCCACGAGCAGGTTCACGATCATCCTGGCCAGGGCGACCCGGGGGATCCCGAAGCGCGCCGCCTCGCCGATCACCCAGGCACCGACCAGTGCCGCAACCACGTCGCCGACGATCGGGATGAGCCCGATGACAGGATCCGCCCCGATCCGGGCCGATGTCCCGGGGATCGGCACCAGGTCGTCGAGCAGATGGGTGACCCGCCCGATGCGTGCCTCGGCTGCGTGGAAGCGCTCGCTTCGGCTGGCTCCGATGACCTCGCCGCTGACCGGTCGCGCCATCAGTGCCGAAAGATGACGTTGCCGCTCTGCCCGTCGTCGTCCGCGGGCTCGCCGTGCGGATCGCCATCACGGACCGCGGGCGACAGGTCAGCCGCGATCCCGGCGATGAGCCGTTCCAGCCCGTACTCGAACTGCTGCTCCTCGGTGACCGGTATGGCGGCTATGGCCCGGGTATGGGGATAGCGCTCCTCCGGCAGGCCAGCGAAGTAGGCAGCGACCGCCGCCGCAGCATCGAGTGACTCCGGAGCCTGGCTCGATCCACCGGGCAGACGTGCCTCGGCCATCGCGAAGCCGAAGGCATAGGTGATCAGGGCTCCCGTCGCGAGGGATGTCATCAGGCCATCGAAGCCCGCGTCGACCAGGATCCCCATCACCCGCTCGGAGGCGTCGAGAGCCTGTGGGCCGAGGGTCGGTCGCTCGCCGATGAGTGGCGCGATGTGGCGGTGCCTGAGCATCACCCGCCGCAGCGATCTGGCCACCTCGGCCAGCTGTTCCTGCCAGTCGTTTCCTGCGTCGGCGTGGGCATCGAAGTCCGCGACGACCTCACCGATGATCTCGTCGAGGATCAGGTCTACCAGTTCGTCCTTGTTTCTCACGTGCCAGTAAAGGGAAGTCGCCCCGGCGCCGAGCTCTGCCCCGAGCCGACGCATCGAGAAGGCATCGAGGCCTTCGTCGTCGATCAGGCGGATCGCCGTCGTCACGATCTCGTCGCGGGTCAGCGGCGTTCGCTCCGCGGGAGCGGGGCGCGACGCCAGCCTCGCCCATGTCCTGGTCGGATCCATCGGTCTTCGCTCGTCCCTGGCCATCGATGACCTTCCTCGTCGTCCATCCGACGACCCACGTCCTCCGGCCGGTCGGCAGGCTACGTCGTCTGTCGTACTCGGACATCGTACGTTTGCCCAATACATCGTACTTGACAATCGCACACTGTACGAGTCAGTATCCCGACAACGACTCGAACAGTGTACGAGTCCGGCGTGACCCGTGCCGGACCGATCATCGAAAGGAAGATCAAAGACATGGATCGCTCGCAGGTCCACGCGCGCCGCTGGTGGATCCTCGGCGTCCTGATCCTCGCCCTGTTCGGCGTGACCCTGGACAACCTGATCCTCAATATCGCCCTGCCGACGCTCGCGGTCGACCTCGAGGCCACGGCCGCTGAACTCCAGTGGATCGTCAACGCCTACGTGCTGGTGTTCGCGGGCATGCTGCTGGTCGCCGGTGCACTGTCCGATCGCTTCGGGCGACGTCGTGTCCTGCTCATCGGGCTGGCGCTGTTCGGTATCGGCTCGGCCCTGGCGCCACTCGTGGCTGATGCCACCCAACTGATCGTCCTGCGTGCGTTCATGGGTCTTGGCGCGGCACTGACCATGCCGTCCACCCTATCGATCCTGAGCGACGTCTTCGACGAAGCCGAGCGGCCGAAGGCGATCGCGGCGTGGGGCGCCGTGAGCGGCCTCGGGATCGTGGCCGGTCCGCTCGTCGGTGGCTACCTGCTGGAGCACTTCCACTGGACTTCGGTCTTCCTCGTCAACGTGCCGTTCGTGGTCATCGGGATCATCGCGACGCTCGCCGTCGTGCCGGAATCGCGAGCACCCGGCAAGGTCGCTCTCGACCCGGCCGGCGCGCTGCTGTCGGTCGTCGGGCTTGTCGCCCTCGTGTGGGCGATCACCGAGATCCCCTCGAACGGCTGGACCAGCCCGGCGGTGATCGGGGCATTCGCCATCGCGGCCGCGACCCTGGCGACCTTCCTGTGGTGGGAGGGACGGATCGCCGAGCCGATGCTGGACGTGCGCCTGTTCCGCGACCGACGGTTCACGGCGGCCAGCCTGTCAGTCACCCTCGCCTTCTTCAGCCTGATGGGAGCCCTGTTCTTCCTCACCCAGTACCTGCAGGGGGTGCGGGGCCTGTCGGCCCTCGAGACCGGTGTCAGGTTCATCCCCATCGCCATCGGGATCATCGCCGTGTCGCCGATCAGCGCGGTGCTCACGACGAGGCTGGGCGCCAGGGTGGTGGTCGCGGCCGGGCTGTCGGTCACGGCCGCCGGCCTCGCCCTGATGTCCACTTTGGGACTCGCCCCCAGCGACCTCCAGGTCTCGGCCATCCTCGTGGTGATCGCCGCCGGTCTCGCCCTGGCCATGACGCCCGCGACCGACGCGATCATGAGCGCCGTCCCCAAGGAGAAGTTCGGTGTCGGGTCCGCGGTCAACGACACCGTCCGTGAAGTCGGTGGTGCCTTCGGTGTGGCAGTCCTAGGATCGCTGTTCGCGGCGAGCTATGCGGGGGCCATGCACGCGGTGACTGCTGGCCTGCCGCCGGTCGCCGCGGATGCCGCCCGCGAGTCGCTGGCGGCCGCGTCCGCTGTCGCTGCCTCGATCGGTGGCGAAGCCGGCGCAGCCCTGTTGGCGACCGCTCGGACGGGTTTCGTCGATGCCATGTCGATGACCTCGCTGGTGGGAGCGGCGATCGCCGGCGGTGGTGCCCTCCTGGCGCTCCTGTGGCTACCCGCAAGGGTGCCGCAGGTGGAGAGCGCGATCGAGGAACTGGCACGCTCGCAGGACCTCGTGGCCAAGGTGACCGAGGCCGGTGCGTGATGCCTGAGGTCGCAGGCGCCGACCGCGTCGTTGGGTCTGCGACCAGCGACCGTCAGTTGCGCGGGCGGTTGCCCGAGTCGCCTTCGCGCAGGAAGCGTTCGATCTCGCCGATCAGGTCGTCACCCGAGGGCTGGCGCTCCTCGTCGACCATCGACTCGAGTCGCTCGACGTACTGCCGGGTCGAGTCCTCAAGGGCCGTCGCGGTGTCAAGTCTGGTCCGCAGCTGGCGGGCCTCCTCGACCAGGTCGCCGGACGGGAGGATCAGCCCGAGATGCCGCCCGAGCGCGCTGAGCAGCTCGACCGCTGCGGCCGGATAGGCGCCGCTGACGTAGTGGGGGACCTGGGCGAAATAGCCGACCGCCGGTATCCCGCCCTCGGCCATCGCCATCTCGAGGACAGAGAGCGCGGCCGCGGGCACGGTCAGCAGCCCGGCCGGTCCGGGATCGACATCGCCTCGCAGTCGGCCGGGCTCCGAGGTGGTACCCATGATCGGCACGGGACGCGTATGCGGGACCGCCGCCGGGATGGAGCCCAGGCTGATCCACTCGGTGACACCGAGCCGACGTGAGACTTCGATGACAGCATCGGCGAACGTCCGCCAGCGGTCGTCAGGCTCGGGTCCCGTGAGCACGAGCAGGTCGCGCTCGGCGATGGTCACTCGTCTGATGGCGAGGGCCGGCCATGTCAGCTCGGCCAGTCGCCCGTCCACGATGCGCAGGGTCGGCCGCCGTGCCCGGTAGTCGAACAGCGCGTCGGCATCGAAGGTGACCACCTCGGGCGCGTCGTCGATGAGCTGGGCGAGGGCCATCGTGGCGGCGCCACCGGCATCCACCCAGCCATCGAATGCGCCGATGAGGCTGGGTGAGCGTATCGGGTCGGGGTCGCCCGGCGATCCCGCGCCGGCGATCTTGTAGATGGCCACGGGCGAAGCATACGCGGGCGGTCAGGACCTGCGGTCAGGTCAGACCCTGCGGTCAGGTCAGGGCCTGCGGTCAGGTCAGACCCTACCGTCAGCTCCGACGCGCCCTCGGCGCGGACGTGGCATCCTCTCATCCCGCAGGCTCCGCATCGGCATCGGGTTCAGGAATCTGTATCGACCGCCAATCGAACCTGTGTTGAGGCTCCACCGGACCGGTGTCAGATTCCGGTGTGGATCCACAGGCTCACTTCCGGCGCGGCGGCCCCCATCGTCGCGTCAGGCACGATCAGAGGAGGCTCACGTTGCGGAGCAGGATCGCGCGGCACGTCCACATCGCGGCCGCGCTCGCCATGGCGCTCTCGGCGCTGCTCATCGCCGTCCCGGCGGTCGCCGCCGATGATGGCTTGACCATCTCGACCCCCTTCCCGGCGGTCGTGGTCGCCCCCGGCTCGAAGGTCACCTTCGATCTCAGCGTCTCGTCGGACACCCCGGCGACCATCGCGCTGCACCTGACCGGCACGCCGGCCGACTGGAAGGCCAGCCTGCTTGGCGGTGGCAACGTCATCGACGCGGTGAGCGTCACCGACAGCAAGCCAGCCGAGGTCCGACTGGACGTCGACGTTCCGGCCACGGCCACCGACGGCATCTCCACCCTGACCGTCACCGGCATCGGTGGCGGACGCACCGACACCCTGGAAGTGCGCGTCCGCGTCGATGCGTCGGCAGCGGGTGACGTCTCGCTGACGTCGACTACGCCGACGCTGACCGGAGCTTCGGATGCGAACTTCAGCTTCGACCTCGTCTTCCGCAACGACACCCCCCAGGATGTGACCCTGTCAGTGGCGGCCACGGGCCCGGCCGACTGGACCGTCACTCCGACCCTGACCGGCGAATCACAGGCCGCCTCCACGGTCGTCAAGGCGGGCGCCACCCAGAACATCACGGTCGCGGTGAAGCCGGCCAGTGATGCGCCCGCCGGCCAGTACCCGATCTCGGTCACCGCGACCGCCGGCGAGCGGACGGCCACGACCGATCTCGGCATCGAGATCACGGGGTCCTACTCGGCCGACCTCTCGACGCCGGACCAGCGTCTGTCGGCCTCCGGATCGGCCGGTTCGCCGACGAAGATCGCGTTCACCGTCACCAACACCGGGACCGCCCCGATCACGGCCGTCAAGCTGACCGGGACCGGACCGACCGGCTGGGACGTGACGGTCGATCCGGCCAGCGTGGACGCCATCGCTCCCAACACCGACGCGACCATCACCGCCACGGTCACGCCATCGAGCGACGCGGTGGCCGGCGACTACGTCGTCACCTTCAAGACCTCGGCTGCCGAATCCGGTGCGGACTCGACTGCGAGCATCCGCTTTACGGTGGACACGTCGCCGATCTGGGCGCTGGTCGGGATCGGCATCATCGTGCTCATCATCGGCGCGCTCTTCTACGTCTTCCGCACCTACGGCCGGCGATGACCGCGAGCCCGCGCGAGCGCGTCGCGCCAAAGCGCAAGACCGGGCGCCGACCCGGCACAGGGGGTCCGTCGGGCTCCGCCGCGCGACGCGCCGTCGACATCGACGCGCCGTCGGAGACCGTGCGGATCAGGACGCGGGCGCTGACCAAGCGCTACGACGACCTGGTGGCGGTCGATCGCCTGGACCTGGAGGTTCACGCCGGGGAGATCTTCGGCCTCCTCGGGCAGAACGGGGCAGGCAAGACGACCACCATCCTGATGCTCCTCGGGCTGACCGAGCCGACCTCGGGCGCCGCCCGGGTGATGGGATTGGACCCCACTCGTGGCCCGCTCGAGGTCAAGCGACGGGTCGGCTACATGCCCGACAGCGTCGGCTTCTACGGCGACCTGTCCGGCCGCCAGAACCTGCGCTACACCGCCCGGCTCAATCGGATCCCGGGCTCCGTGGCGGAGTCGACCATCGCGGAGGTGCTCGACCAGGTCGGGTTGACCGCCCGTGCCGACGACCGCGTGGACACCTACTCACGGGGCATGCTCCAGCGCCTGGGCATCGCGGATGCGCTGGTCAAGGATCCCGACATCCTGATCCTCGATGAGCCGACCACCGCGATCGACCCCCTTGGCGTGGTCGAGATCCTCGATCTGCTGCGGCGCCTCGTGCGCGAGCGCGGGATGGCCATCCTGCTCTCGAGCCACCTGCTCAACCAGGTCCAGTCGGTCTGCGACCGGATCGGGATCTTCGCCTCCGGGCGACTGATAGGGCAGGGGACCATGGACGAGCTCGCGGCACGCTTCGGCGAGGGTGCGGCGCATCTCGAGGTCGGTCTCGAGACGGGCGCCGGGGACGACGCGCGCGCGTCGGCCGTGCTCTCGAGCGTCTCCGGGGTCGCGCGCGTCACGGCCGGCGCACGACCCGGTGATCCGTGGAACGTCCTGATGGAGCGCGGTGCTGATTCGGCCCGCACGCGGGTGGCGATCCTCGCCGCGGTCGCCGAGAGCGGACTTCCGCTCGTCTCGATCCGTCCGGTCGTGCCCTCGCTCGAGGACATCTATCGCACGGCCGTGGCACGCCCCGGTCTGGCCGACCCGCACGGTGCGGTCGAGGGCCACCACGAGGTCACGCAGACCGACGCAACGGCTGCCTCCGACGAGGACGGCCGGGATCCCGATGGAGGTGTCGCGTGACCGCATCGTCCGTGCCAGCCCAGAGTCCGACACCGAGCGTGGCCCCGGTCGCAGATCGCGCCGAAAGCGGTGGTGGCCGCCGAGCCGTGCGTGGCGCCGGCTGGATGATCATCGGGACCAAGGAGTTCGGCGACCACCTGCTCTCGGCGCGGTTCATCGTGCTCGTGGTCGTGATGGCCCTCGCCGCGGCCGTGCCCCTGTACTTCCTGAGCGGCCAGATCCGTGACGCTGCCGAGGCCGCGTCCTCCCAGGTCCCGGCCCTGTTCCTCGCCCTGTTCTGGCTGACCCCGTCGGTCAACTCGGACATCTCGCTGCCATCGGTCGTCGGGTTCATCGGGATCGTCGGGCCGCTGCTCGGCCTCGCGTTCGCGTTCGATGCCGTGAACGGCGAGCGCGCCGAGGGGACCCTGCCGCGGCTCCTCTCGCAGCCGATCCATCGCGACGAGGTCATCAACGGCAAGTTCGCCGCCGGTCTGGCGGTCATCGGACTCGTCCTGCTGTGCGCAGTGGCCGCGATCGCCGCCTTCGCGCTCATCCGTCTCGGACTCGTTCCCGATCCGAGCGAGCTCCTGCGGGCGATCGTCTGGATCCTCGTCACGTTCGTCTACATCTCGTTGTGGCTCGCCTTCGGGATGCTCCTCTCGGTGGTTGTCAGGCGGGCCGCGACCTCGGCCCTGATCGGATTTGGCGTGTGGGTGCTTCTCACCTTCTTCGGTCGCTTCCTGGTCTCGCTGCTGGCCGGCGTGATCGTCGCGGTCCCAGGCACCGCGCAGGAGCAGGTCGATGCCATCAACGCCCAGGCAAACCTGTTCCGGCTGCTACCGGACACGCTCTATCGAGAGGCGTCACTGGTGCTGCTCAACCCGCAGTCGAGCGTCGCCCAGCAGATCTCCACGCC
>CAYNGM010000025.1:0-4540 GCA_964396565.1 uncultured Anaerolineaceae bacterium
GCCAGGCACGTAACGACCCAGGGTCGCCCGCGGCAGCAGCGGTTGGTCGGCGTCCGCAAGAAGCGCCTTGAAGGTGCGCTGAGCGGTGTCTGGTTTCGCGATCGCCGACGCGTCGTAGGTCGGGGTGGATGCCAGGGCCAGGACCTCGCCCGTCCGTGGGTCGAGCATGACGACCGCACCGCGCCGGTCGCCAAGGGCCTTGACCGCCGCCTTCTGGAGGTCGAGCGAGAGCGCAAGAGTCAGGTCCTTGGGATCGTACGGATCGGTCAGGAACTTGCGGGCCATGTCCGTCAGCGGATCACCGGCGAGGCCAGCCAGTTCGGCGTCGTAGGCAAGCTCGAGACCTGCTCGCCCGTACTGGACCGAGGCATAGCCGACGACCTGGCTGATCGCACGGCTGGCGTAGACCCGGTACGCCTCACCGTGAGCGTCCGTCTTGTTGTCGGCGAGCGCTTTCCCGTCACGGTCCACGATCCGGCCGCGCGGAAGGGTCCGGGCGGCAGCTATCACCGCCGGATCGTTCGGCGAGCGGACGAGCTCCGGTGCCTGGACGACTGCCCAATAGCCGGCAGCACCGGCCAGCGACCCGAAGGCCAGCGACAGCACGACCGCCAGATGGACGATCGTCCGGCCGACCGGTGCCCGCCTCGTGACGCTCGACGTGATCATCGCGACCGACTCCAGAAGTGCCGGCGCCCACGTCCCGACGGAGGCGGTGGCGGTTCGACCCCCTTGTCCGACAGGGCCAGGAGCAGCCCGACGATGACCGCGTTAGCGAGCAGGGACGAGCCACCATAGCTGATGAACGGCAGGGTGACCCCGGTGAGCGGCAGGACCTTGAGATTGCCGGCCGCGATGATGAACGCCTGGGTGCCGATGACGAGCGCAAGGCCAGCGGCCAGGATCGCCCGGAAGTCATCGGCCGCGGACGCGGCGATGCGCAGTCCACGTTCGATGACCACGAGGAACAGGCCCAGGATCGCGATCACGCCGGCCAGCCCCAACTCCTCGCCGAGGGCCGCCAGCGGGAAGTCGGTGTGGACCTCCGGGATGGGCAGTCGTCCGCCGACCTCGGGCAGCCCGTTGCCCAACCCCATCCCGAGAAGACCGCCCCGGGCGAACGCATGCAGCGACTGGACGACCTGATAGCCGCTGCCCAGAGGGTCCGCGAACGGGTCCAGCCAGATCGCGACACGCGCCCCGACATGCGGGAACAGGGTCGCCAGGATGGCGCTGCCGACGAGGAACATGACAAGCCCGATGATCACCAGGCCGAGCCGTCCGGTGGCGACGTAGGCGAGGGCCAAGAAGACCGCGAAGAACAGCAGGGCGGCGCCAAGGTCGCGCTGGACGACCACGATGCCGAGGGCTATCGCCCACATCGCGACCATCGGCGCGAGATACGGCAGGGGCGGGAGACGGAGTGGGCCAAGTCGCGTGTCCTGTTCGATCAGGAGTGGCCGGTTCTCGCTGAGGTAACCGGCCAGGAAGACGACGAGGATGACCTTGAGCAGCTCGGACGGCTGCCCCGCCACCGGCCCCAGTCGAAGCGTCAGTCGCTGACCGCCCACGTCGCTCCCGAATACGAACGTCAGCAGGAGCAACGCGATGCCGATCGCCGCCCACGTGTACTTGTAGCGACGCAGCCAGGCATCGGAGCGAACGACTATCCCGAGCGTGGTGGCCACACCGATGGCGAGGACCAGCCAGATCAGTTGCACGTCACCGAGTCCCAGCTTGGACCCGCCGAGTTCGATGCTGACGAGGTCCTGGGGCAGGCGCTGCATCAGGAGCAGTGAGATCCCGCCCAGCAACGCGATGGTCGGGAGCAGGATCTCGTCTGACCGGCGACCCGCCACGACCTGGGCGAGGTGAGCCACGGCCAGGGTCAGCAGGTAGATCACGAGCCCACGGACTTCGTACGGTCGCAGCTCACCGGTCAGCGTCAGCCCGAGCGAGACGCTACCCACGAACAGGGCCAGGGCGACCAGAAGCAGCAGTCGAGCCTCGCGCCAGCGCGCTCGAGGCCGGATGTGGTCGAGCGACCAGGTCGACGTCATCGGCGGCGCGTTCGCGGTCCTGCCGGTCATCGCGAACGCGGCCTCTCGAGCCTCAGACGGACCTGACCGATAGCGATCTCGTCCCCGAACGCGACCGGCGCCACCGCGGCGACGGCCCGCCCGTTGACGAACGTCCCGTTCGTGCTGCCCGCGTCCTCCAGGTACCAGCCACGACCACGGAAGGTCAGGATGGCGTGCTGGGCCGACGCGAAGGGATCCTCGACGACGATGGCGTTGTTGACGTCGCGACCGAGGGTCGTGATCGCGTCCAGCTCGAACGAGCGACCCGACGCGGGTTCACCCGAGGGCGACGCGACCACGACGAGTCGGCCAAGGCTACTCACCCGCCCGGCGGCGGCCGCGCGCAGGTCACGCAACAGCGCTCGCGTGACCCGGTACAGGAAGAGATAGAGCGCGACGAGGAAGGCGATGCGGATGATCCAGGTGACGAGGAGGAGCCCGTCCACCGTCAGCCCATATCCCCGGCGACCTCGACCCAGATGCGGGTGTCTCCGAGTTCTATCCGGTCACCGGCACCAAGCACCAACTCGGTGACCGAAACGCCATTGACACGTGACCCATTGGTGCTCCCGAGGTCGCTGTAGACGAGCGTACCGCGGCGGGCGGCGACACTCGCGTGGTGACGTGACACGCGACCGTCAGGCAGGACGAGGTCGTTGTCGGTCGAGCGTCCGATGGTCATGACGGTACCGTCGAACTCGCACAGGCGCTGCCCACCCGATGCATCGACCACACGCAGCCGCGCGCGGGGCGCTCTCGGTCGTGGGACGGTGAAGACCATCGTATCGGCAGGTCCGCCCACCCCTTCCACCCTGAGCGCACCAGCATCGCTCGCCTCACCTCCTGGAGCTCCCGCGTCGGGTACCGATCGCTCCCGGCCGGCGATGGGATCGACGAAGCGGGCCACGACCCGGATATCGGACCGCTCCACGGAAGCGTCCGCGACGAGGTCCACCCTGGGTCGATCGACCAGCGTGAACCGTCGCGATCGAGCGAACAGGAGGGCGTCGTCGGCGAGTTCCGAGGCAAGGGCGCTGGACATCTCGCCGAAACCGTCAAGGTCCTCCGGATTGAGGTGGACGGTGAACCGATTCGGGACGATCGTCCGATCGGCGGCAGCGAGTCGCTCGGACTCCATGGCACGCTCGATCCGGCGCTGGAGTTGGACCGGCTGCAGGCGAGTCCGAAACAGACGTGCGGACGGTCGCTCGAAGAGGCGTTCGAAGAACCGCTCGAGGGCGGCCAAGGGCGGCATGATCGGTCCGGGAGTCTAGCAGGGGGACGCTCCGGACCCGCTCGAGGGGCCACTCGGGCCGCTCGAGGGGCCACTCAGGCCGAGTGGTGGTGACCGGACCATCCGCGGTTCGGGGACGGTACCCCCGTCGGAAGGTCCCCTCAACACCCCGGGGTATACTCTCGCTCCGGTTCGGGGCCGTGCCTCCGAACACGTCCTGCGAACGCTGCCGGGGGCCCGATGCCCGAGATCCTGACCGAGTCCTTCTGCGAACGATGTGGCACACGCTACACGTTCGAATCGGCTGCGCCCAGGAGCGCGCGCCTGAAGGGCGTCAAGACCTTCTCCCGGGGTCTGAAGAACTTCGTCATGTCGGACGACACGTCGATGGACGAAGCGATGGCCGCGGCACGCAGCGAGACGGATCGCGAGGTCACATCCCAGCAGCTCGACGCCTTCCACAAGACGTTCAACTTCTGCATGAGCTGTCGCCAGTACACCTGTGGCAACTGCTGGAACGAAGCAGATGGTCAGTGTCTGTCATGCGCTCCCCATCTCGGCCACGAGATCATGCCGGCACCGGTCCCCGACCTTCCGATCGGCGCAGGCCTGGCGTTCCCTGTAGAGCCAGCGGCCACGAATGGGCATGACGCCGAGGCGGCGGTACCACTTGCCTGGCCGACAACGGATCTTATGCGCGAGCCGGAGCCGGAGCCGACGCCAGAGCCGGTGGTGGTCGAGCCCGCGGCGTCCTTCGACGACACGCCGCTGCCGCGCTTCGATGAGGGCGCGGACGCTGGTCCGATCTCCTCCGCTACCGAGCCGGTCGAGGAGATCGACGCTGCGGCACGTCTCGCGGTGCTTGGCGCGCTCGGCGCTTCCTCCCGTCCGGAGCCCGTCGTGGCCCCACCTGAGCAGGTGGTCGAGCACCATCCGGAGCCGGTCGTTGCGGCCGAACCCGAGCCGGTGGCCGCGGCCGCACCGGAGCCGGTGGTTGCCACGGCAGTCGAACCCGAGCTGATCCCTGCCTCGGCTCCCGAGCCGGTCATCGAGTCTGAGCCACGTGCACCAAGCCCGACACTACTCGACCAGGAGGATGTCCCCGGCCGTGCTGCCGCGGCCGCTGGCCAGACCACCGACTTGCTCCATCGGTTCAGGCCCGGGCAGAGCCTCGATGATGAGATCGCTGCATTCGAACGCGAGCAGGCGCTCGCGGCGACACCCG
>CAYNGM010000025.1:4640-13710 GCA_964396565.1 uncultured Anaerolineaceae bacterium
AACCGGAGCCCGTCGTGGCGCCTGAGCCCGAGCCTGTCGTGGCGGCGACACCCGAACCGGAGCCCGTCGTGGCGCCTGAGCCCGAGCCTGTCGTGGCGGCGACACCCGAGCCACTGCTTCCGGCGATCGGGATCGCCGCGGTGGCAGCCAGCCCAGAGGTCGACCCGCTCGCCCCGGCGGCCATGGTGCCGACGTCCCCTGCCACCGAGGCCGCGCCGGCAGAACCTGCCCCTGCCCCAGCAACGCCACGCGTCGACGTCGTACCACAGCCAACGTGGCAGATGGTGGCCCCGGAACCGGCTGCCGCAGCCCCCGCGACCCCACCCGTCGCGACCCCGCCGCCGAACGCCGAGCCGCAGTGGCCAAGCCAGCCCGAGTGGCCCAGCCACCAGCCCGCACACGCCGCGTTCCTGGGCGCCAACGCGCGCAACTCGTCGCTCGATTCACTTTGGGCCGAATCCGCACGCGAGGTCGCGGCGGCCACCCCGGCTCTGCCCATGGCACCCACGGCGGACGCTCGGCCCAGCGGCGTGCAGCCCTGTATCAGCTGCGGGCTGTCACTCTCCGCCTCCGCCCGGTTCTGCCGGCGCTGCGGGTCCCGCCAGGGCTGACGTCTCCCCGTTTGGGGCACGGTCCACGCGGACGCGCACCCATGCCGCTCCGTATAGCAGCGCCTGGAACGAGAAGGACAGCCAGGCGAGCGCGATGAACGCCGACGCGAGTGACCCAGCCAGGGCGGCGATCCCGACCAGTCGCGGCACCAGGAACATGAACAACTGGGTCAGCAGGACAAGGGCCACAGCGACCACGACGGCCGGGGGCCAGACGGCTCGCCACGAGGGTGGTCTTGGCGGGACGACCTTGTAGACCACCATGACCAGGCCGATCGCTGCGAGGATCAGCGCCGGACCCGATGTCATCAGCGCCACGACATCCCGACCTATCGGTGCCGCCTCTGGCAGGAACGCACTGGCCGCACTCAACAGCGTTCCTGCGATGAGCACGACAACAACGCCGACCAGGAGCACCGCCACCCACACGAAGCCCCTCGCGGTGCGCCGGAAGACGTCGCGCTCCGGAGTATCGGAGAAGATCCTGGCAAAGGCGACGTCCAGGGTCACGTAGAACTGGCTCACCGTCCAGAACAGGCCGATGACGCCGACGATCGACGTCAACGCCGCCCGCTCGGTCAACGCGGTCAGGGCGCCATCGATCAGGTCTGCGAGCGGCGGGAATGCCTCGACGAGCGCTTCGGCAAGAACTCTCTGGACACTCGAGTCCGCGACCAACAACCCGGCGAGGCCAAGCGTTACCAGCGCGATCGGGATCGTCGCGAACAGCGCCGAGAAGGCCAACCCGTTGGCCAGCAGCCCGCCGGCGGCCCGGCCGTATGTGTCGAGCACCGCCACGACATAGGCCACGCGCGGCTGGTCGAGCACTCGACCCAGGATCGCAGCCGGATCCATCAGCCGCTCCTCAGTCCCGCGCGTCCTCGAAGAACCCGGGCTGGATCGACTCGGCCGGCGCCCGGCGCGGGCCGGTCACCAGCGCCCGGACCTCACCACGGCGCACGTAGCGTCGGCCCCCGAGCTTGATGCTCTGGAGTCGACCGTTCCTTGCCCAGCCACCGATGGTCGAGGTCGTGAAATGGACGTTCACGGCAGCAAGGACCTCCTGCGCCTCAGCCAGGGTGATCCAGTCGCCCGCGCTCGCCATGGTCAGTCGGTGGCCGGACCAGGGGTGACGGCCGCCTTCGTCGCCGACGCGGCTCGATCCTTCCCATCGCTGGCGGCTCCGCTGCTCTCCGTAGATCCCGCCGACCCGGAGGACTCTGGCGAACCCGCGGATCCGTCCGTCTTCGCTGCACCATCACTCGTGCCGGCATCGACCTTCGCGGCGCCGTTCTTCCCGGCTGTGGCGGTCGCCCGTCGCTCCTTCTTCGCCCAACCGGAGCCCTTGAAGTGGATGGCCGGGGCGGCGAATGCCTTGCGGACCGGGCCACCGCCACAGACCGCACACACCGCCGGCGGGTCAGCGTGCAGGCCGTGGACCACCTCGAACCTCGTGCCGCACGCGGCACAATCGTAGTCGTAGAGCGGCATCGGTCAGTCCGGGTCAGCCGCGCAGGAGCCGCATCCCGCACTTGGGGCAGTAGAACGCCCGCTCGTGCGCCGAGGCGAAGCCGCAGTGTGCGCAGACCAACCCACCCCGACCGGCTGCCGGCATCGGCCGCTCGACTGCGGTCAGACCGAGCGCGTAGCGATTGGCCAGGATGTTGGTCAGGATCCCCGCAAGGAGCTTGGTGCCGATCCGATCGGTGTCACCGCGGACACCGCGACCACCCCAGCCGACGACCGCCCGGCAGATCATGTCGCCGGTCGCCTCGTCCCAATGCGAGGCAACCCCGCCCACGACGGCGCTGTACTCCGGGTAGCCACTCGTATCGACCTCGCCATCGAGGAGTGTGCAGACGAAGGTATCGAACGCGAGATCGACGGCATCGAGCGACTCGAGGACGACCAGGGCGTGGCGGGTGATCGGCGAGTGGATGTGGTGAGCGTTGAGCCACTGCATCGCCTCGGACGGACGAGCGATCGTCGGCGTCGCCTGGCTGAACTCGATCGGCAGCGGCTCGACGACTTCGATCTCGGTCTGGGCCAGACCGACGAGCATGGATGGCATCTCGGCCAGGGCATTCGGGCCGGCCTGCATGCGCACCCCATCGCTTGACTTGCCCGCGTAGTACAGCTTGAGTTGGTATTCCTGCGCGACGACCTCCTCGGGCAGTGCGACAGAACGCGCCGAAGTCGGCGTAGCCGCAGGGGCAGCCTGGTCGTCAGGCGACGGGTCGTCCCCGCTGTTCTTGCGCTTCAGGAAGTCGAGCGGCACGTGCTGGCTCTCCGAGACGGGCTGGGTCGGCCGTCATGTTAGCAGGGGCGGTTCACGACCCCGCGGCACGACCGCGCTTGGACCCACCCTCCGCGACAAGGATCACGGCCTCCCATGCTCGAAGGCGTAGCGTACGACCGTCGCCCTGGGGTGACGCCGCCTCCATGACTGACCCGGCGATCGTCCGCCACGCGCGCCTTGACAGCGGCTGCGGCAGGCGCACCACGGCGCCGTCACGTCCGAACGCGATGACCACCACGACCTCACGCCCCGACCCGACGCGGCGATAGGCGACGACGTTCGGCTCGCGCATCCGCAGCAGCGTCATCGAACCGTCCTCGAGGGACGGGAGCGCCCGGCGCACCGCCAGGATCCTGCGATAACAGGCGAGGACGGAGTCGGGATCGGCGAGTTGGGCGGCGACATTGCGTCGCCCGACCTCCGGCCCCAGCCGCAACCATGGCCGACCGCTGGTGAACCCGGCCCCCGGTCCGTCATCCCATGGCATCGGCGTACGTGCCGCTGATCGATCCCACCAGCGGAAATCGGGGCTCACCCTGGTCGCCGGCCGATCGATGCTCTCCTCGGGTGGGATCTCGACGTCCCCCAGACCGAGTTCCTCGCCGTAGTACAGGAAAGGCGTACCGCGAACGGTCAATTGGAGTACGGCCGCGGCACACGCGATGGCATCGCGCTCCACGTCCGACCTGGCCCCGATAGACGTCGCCAATCGCGAGGCATGGCGGGGCTGATCGTGGTTGGAGAGGACCACGGTCGGCCAGCGAGCGGGCCCGAACGCCTTCTCGCGCCGCAGCAGTGCCGCGCGGATGTCACGAGCGGTCCACGGTCTCGTCATCAGCTCCCAGTCGAAGACGAGGTGTCGCTCCGTGGTCAGCGCCGCAGCTCCCTCCGTCGTCCCGACGAACAGCTCGCCGACCGACATCGTGCCCGGGTAGGCGTCGACGACGGCACGAAACCGTCCGATCAGGTCCGGCAGGTCCGGCTGGTCGATGTCGTACAGATGGACCTGGCGAGCCCACGCGGAACGACCGCGACGACTTGGGTTGGAGCGCATGTCCGGGTCCTTGAGGAACACGTTGAAGGTGTCGAGCCGGAAGCCGTCGACGCCACGCTCCAGCCAGCCCCTGACCATCGCCCACTGCGCGGCCTCCACTTCCGCGACTCGCCAGTCGAGTTCTGGCTGCTCCGGCAGGAACGTGTGGTGATACCACTGGCCTCGGTCGCGATCGAACGTCCACGCCCGACCGCCGAACCACGACACCCAGTCGTTCGGCGGGCGCGGCCGACCGCGTCCATCGTGTCCGTCCGAGTCACGCCAGATATACCAGTCCGCAAACGTCGGGTCGCGCTGGCGCGAGGCCACGAACCACGGATGCTGGTCGCTGGTGTGGTTCATCACCAGGTCGAGCACGACCCGGATACCAAGATCATGGGCGGCGGCGACCAGCCGGTCGAAATCCGCCTCGCTCCCGAACAGTGGGTCGATGGCACTGTGATCGCTCACGTCATAGCCGATGTCGTGACCGGGTGACGGATAGATCGGTGACAGCCAGATGGCGTCGATGCCGAGTCCGTCCGGTCCAAGGTACGGCAGACGGTCGATGATCCCGGGCAGGTCGCCGGTCCCGTCGCCGTCGCTGTCGGCGAAGCTGCGCGGGTAGATCTGGTAGATGACCCCGCGCTTCCACCAGTCATCCCCGAGTCGGGCGGCGCGGACGGGACCGATCCGGCCCGTCTGACTCGACCCCCTATCGGTCATCGACCACCGACCTCCGTTCCGGAACCCGCCGGAACCACCTCCACGAACGTCCGCCCGGTGACGCACACGGTAGCGAACCCCACTTGACGATGCTGTGGTTATCGACGTTAATACGCGTTACTGACGCGCGTTAGTCGACCACCGCGCGAGCGCGCCGTCAAGTCGGAGGTGACGAGCGCCCATGCCGAAGCGACCGACGAGCGCAGACGTGGCCAGGGAAGCCGGCGTGTCGCGCACGACGGTGTCGTTCGTGCTCAATAGGCGGACCGACGTGAAGATCCCCGAAACCACGCGTGCTCGGGTCCTGGCCGCGGCGGAACGACTCGACTACCACCCGATCGTCGCCGCGCGACAGTTGGCCGGTGGCCGCAGCCACGCCCTTGCCCTCGTCCTGCGTCAGACCCCCGAACAGGTCGCCGCTGATGCGATCCTCGCCGAGACGCTGCGGGGCTTCGCGTCTGCGGCGCGTACGGAGTCGTATCGCGTCCTGGTCGAACCACGAGCCCTGGACGGAGGTACGACCGATTCCTACGAGGACCTCGTCCGCGGGCACCATGCCGACGGCCTGGTCATCAGCGGACCGCGCATCGATGATCCGCAGCTGCGTGGTCTCATCCGTGACGGTTTCCCGGTCGTGCTCCAGGGCGCCCTCGACGGCCTCGATGCAGCCAGCGTCGACGTCGATAACGTCGAGGGCGCTCGTGAGGCGGTCCAGCATCTCGTCGCGCTGGGCCACCAACGTATAGCCTGTATCACCAACGCCCCGCTCGTGTACACGGCCGCCCAGCAGCGCTTCGATGGCTACATCAGAGCCCTGCGCGAAGGCGACATCGAGCCGGACCCGGACCTTCTCGAGACCGGTGACTTCGATGCGGCCAGTGGGCACCGGGCGATGTCCCGTCTGCTCCAGCGGACGGGGTTCAGTGCGGTCTTCGTGGCCAGCGATGTGGTCGCCCTCGGGGCGATCGGTGCCCTTCGTGAAGCCGGACGAGAGATCCCCCGGCAGATCAGCGTCGTCGGGTTCGACGACATCCCCCTTGCGGCGTACTTCGATCCGCCGCTCACCACCGTTCGGCTGCCTGCGTTCGAGCTCGGGCAGGCAGCCGGACGGGCGCTTCTCGACCGAGTCGCCGGACGGGCGATCGCGTCGCGGACGCTGCTCCCCACCGAGCTCATCGTGCGCTCGTCGACGGCGCCCCTGTCGAATACGCGTCGACGTTCGTGAAAGGAGTGACCACGATGCACGAAACAAGGACCCCGAGACGACGGCTGGTGGCCCTGCTGGGCGCCACGGCGATCGTGCTCGGGGCGTGCACGGGCAGCACGGCGACCGCAACGCCCGGTAGCGCGACGACCGCCCCGCCGTCCACCGCACCATCCGCCCCGGCCGGTGGTTCGACCGCGCCATCGGCCGGTTCGGGGGACCTGGCCGGCCAGACCGTGACCGTGATCGGCACGTGGGGCGGCGACGAGGAGAAGAACTTCAAGGCGATGGTCGCCCCATGGGAACAGCAGACCGGAGCCACGGTCAGCTACACGGGAACCCGCGATCTCAACACGGTCCTGACGACCGGCGTCGCATCGGGCGTCCTGCCTGACCTCGCCGGTCTGCCCGGACCGGGGCAGATGGCCGAGTGGGCCGACAGCCTGGTCGACCTGAGCACGGTCATCGACGTGCCGACCTACGAGTCCGAGACGGCCGCCCCGCTCGTCGAGCTCGGCAAGGTCAACGGCAAGACGGTCGGTGTCTTCATCAAGACCGCCGTCAAGGGCCTGATCTGGTACAACCCGTCAGCAGCCCCGATCACGACACCGCCCCCGACGTGGGACGATCTGCAGACCCTGATCACGGCGAACGCCAGCAAGGCCAAGGCTCCCTGGTGCCTGGGTATCGAGTCCGGTCAGGCAACGGGCTGGCCTGCCACCGACTGGATCGAGGACCTCGTCCTGCGCCAGGCCGGCCCGGACGTCTACAACTCGTGGTGGCAGGGCAAGACCAAGTGGACCGACCCGGCCATCAAGACCGCTTGGCAGAGCTTCGGCGATGTCGTCAAGGCCAGCTATGGCGGCGCCGACGCCGTCGTCGCGACGGCCTTCCAGACGGCCGGCGATCCGCTCTTCCAGTCGCCTCCAGGCTGTCAGTTCTTCCACCAGGCGAGCTTCATCACCGGCCTCGGCGAGTTCCCCAAGAAGACCGCCGGCACCGACTACGACTTCTTCCCGTTCCCGGACATCAACGCCCAATTCAGCGGCGCCGTCGAGGGTGCCGGCGACCTGTTCGGCATGTTCCATGACACGCCGGCCGCGAAGTCCCTGATGGCCTACCTCGTCACCGCGCCAGCCCAGGACATCTGGGTCAAGGCCGGCGGCGCGCTATCTGCCAACAAGAACGCAACGAGCTATCCGGACGACATCAGCAAGCGCTCGGCCGAGATCCTGCAGAACGCCAAGATCTTCGTGTTCGACGCTTCTGACCTGATGCCGAGCGCCATGAACGACGCCTTCTGGAAGGGTGTCACCGACTACGTCAAGGATCCATCCAAGCTCGATTCGATCCTGTCCAGTCTCGACTCGACACAGGCTGACGCCTACTCACGGTAGACCGACGCCACCCGGGTGATGGCCGTCCACGACGGCCATCACCGGCCCGCTTACCCATCGACCGTACCGGGGACGCCAAGGGAGGGTACCGATGGACTCACGTCTGCTGATGGTCGTCGCGGTCTGCGTCGGGGTCCCCGTTGTCCTGATCGGATACCTCGTCCTGACCGAGCTCGTCCTGCGCTTCGTGCCCGATCGGATGAAGGTCCGGATCCGCCCATGGCTGTGGCTCGCGCCGGCCCTCCTGTTCCTGCTCGTGTTCCTCGTCTATCCGACCATCGGGACCATCATCCGCTCGTTCCAGAACCGGGCCGGGACCGAGTTCATCGGGCTCGACAACTACATCTGGTTCTTCAGCAGCGATTCGACCCTCAGCGCACTCAAGAACAACGTCCTGTGGCTCATCCTGCTGCCGGTCATGACGGTCGGGCTCGGGTTGGTGGTGGCCGTCCTCGCCGACCGCGTCCGCTATGAGTCGATCGCCAAGTCACTGATCTTCCTGCCGCTCGCCATCAGCATGGTCGCGGCCAGCGTCATCTGGCGCTTCGTCTTCGACTACCAGGTTGCCGGCCAGCCGCAGACCGGAACGCTCAATGCCTTCGTCGGTCGCTTCGGCGCTGGTCCGTTCCCATGGCTGACCATCGATACCCTCAGCTTCAACACCATCCTTCTGATCATCGTGATGGGCTGGATGTGGACCGGTTTCTGCATGGTCATCCTGTCGGCCGCGCTGAAGGGGATCAGCCAGGAACTCCTCGAAGCAGCGCGAGTCGATGGCGCGACCGAGTGGCAGGTCTTCCGTCGTATCGTCTTCCCGCTGCTCCTGCCGACCATCACCGTGGTGGCCACGACGATCGTGATCACTGCCCTCAAGACCTTCGACATCGTCTACACCATGACCAACGGGTTGTTCGACACCGAGGTGATCGCCAACCGGATGATCAAGGAGATGTTCGTCAACGGGAACTTCGGGCGGGCCAGTGCGATCGCCATCGTCCTGCTCCTCGCGATCATCCCGATCATGGCCATCAACATCCGGCGCTTCCGTGCCCAGGAGGCCCTCCGATGACCGCTGCTGCGACCCCCGCTGGGACGTCCAGCCCGAGGCCGTCGACCAGGACCCGCTGGCTTGGCCGGCTTGGCGTCCACCTGTCTCTGATCGTCCTCGTCATCCTGTGGCTCATCCCGACGATCGGCCTGCTGATCAACTCGTTCCGTCCACCTGATCTCGTGTCCAAGACGGGCTGGTGGACGGCGATCTTCGAGCCGACCCAGTTCACGCTCGCCAACTACGCGACGGTCCTCGCCGAGTCGAACATCGGACCAGCCTTCGTCAACAGCCTGATCATCTCGATCCCGGCCACGATCATCCCGGTCATGGTCGCCGCCTTCGCCGCATATGCCTTTGCGTGGATGAAGTTCCCGGGACGCAACCTGCTCTTCGTGGCTGTCGTCGGCCTGCTCGTGGTGCCGCTCCAGACGACTCTGATCCCCGTCCTCCAGCTGTTCGGGCCAAAGGGCCTCGGCATCGCCGGGTCGTTCCTGGCGGTGTGGCTGGCGCACACGGCGTACGGCCTTCCGTTCGCGATCTTCCTGCTCCGCAACTTCATGGGCGAGCTGCCGCGCGAGGTCTTCGAGTCGGCGTCGATCGATGGGGCGTCACCGGTCACATCGTTCCTGCGCCTGGCGCTACCGATGAGCGTCCCCGCGATCGCCGCTCTGGCCATCTTCCAGTTCCTGTTCGTCTGGAACGACCTGCTCGTCGCCCTCGTCTACATCGGGGCGGCCAATGCCGAGAAT